>NZ_JBGTZB010000014.1:0-53704 GCF_041807825.1 Streptococcus sp. E24BD
TCAACAATTTGTTGCTTAAAGTCATCACTAAATTGACGACGGATTTTTCTAGACATAGAGTTCTCCTGTTTTCTTTAGTGTAGAACACTTTATAAATTCTGTCTAGTTTAGTGTAACCGATTCATCTTTTCTCTTTCTTAACTCTTAAACATTAGTTTACACGAGCTTCTGTCGCGTCACTGATTGTTTCTTTGGCGGTATCAATACCATTTGAGAAGGCCACACGAGCTTTCTCTGCTTGTTCAGATGCAAAGTCACTTGCTGACTGTGCCGCATATTCAACCCTGTCTTGTGCGGTGATTGAATCGGCAACATGTTCAGCACGTGTCTTAACATCAACAACGTTAACATTAAGCTCAACCAAGACTAACTTGGTCATCCGTTCCACTTCACGGCTAACAACTTCCTTGATTTGTTCCGCGATGGCAGGAATATCTTTTTGGTATTCAACAATAATGTCAAGGTCAACCGCAACTTCTTTTGTACCAACTTCAACATTGACACCATCAGTGACCTTTTCAGCGTTGAAGGTCTTGTTTTTTAAGTCAGTGAAGAAGCCTCCACTAACAGCCAACAAGCCATCAACGGTTTCTAAAGCATGACCAACAATCTTCTCAATCACCTTGTTTTCATAGGTCAAACTTGTTTTAATTGGTTTTACTACAGTAGTTTCTGCTGGTTTATTTGCTTGATTTGTCATCTATTTCTCCTTTGTTTGCCTTTATTTTAGGAGGCTATCAATAGCCCCTTTAACAGTTGCTTTGGCATCTTCAATGCCTTCCTTGATTTTTCCACCAAGTTTTTCAGCCGTTCCTTCAGCCTCTAACTGTTTGTCTCCTGTGACTTTACCAGCAGCCTCTTTAATACCGCCTGCAACTTGGTCTAGTTTTGCGTCAAATTTTTCTTGTGTCATGATGATAAACCTCTCTATTTTTATTAAACCACACGTGGTTCTGTGTTCTCTTTAATTGTAGTTACTGTGCCAGATACAGCTGACTTGACATGAACAGCTTGCTTGCTCGCAAATTCTCCGGTCGTACTTGCGGCGTTTTCTAGACGATCCTGAACAGTAATGGAATCAGCTTCGTGCTGGGCTCTTGTCTTAATGTCAACAACGGTTACATTGACTTCAACCACTTCAAGGTCTGTCATTTTGCCAACTTCTTCGACAATAACGCGCTTGATGTTTTCAAAAATTGTCCCAACGTGTTTTTGGTATTCAACAATCACCTTCAAATCAACAGCGACTTGCTTGGTACCAACCTCAACATTGATGCCGTCTGTGACATTGTCAGTTGAAACAACCTTGTTTTTCAAATTGGCAAAGAAGCCACCGTCAATGGCTAAGAGACCATCAATATGTTCCAAGGCATAACCAACGATTTTTTCGATAACTTTATTTTCATAAGTTAACTCACCAGCTAAAGCAACTGGGGTTACAGGGGTTACGGTAGTTGTCATCCGTCCATCTCCTTTTATAATTTATTTCTTAATTTGATAAGGTATTTCTCTAAAATACCAGTGTCCTTAAACTGGTGACCGATAATCGCACCTAGTGCTACAATCATCACCAACAAGAGGGTTTTGAAAAATCCGAAGCTGAGGATAATCAGCATCAGCAGGAGCGCGATGATAGCTCCAGTGATAGCATATTTGTACTCACGAATAAAATCCATAAAACCTCCTTAAATCACACGACTCTGCTTGCTTGATCCTGTTTTATCAACTTGTTTGACAACAACAGTTAGGTCAATCGGCTGTTCCACACCGACAAAATCACGCAAGGTTCGTTCAATAGCTGATTTTAAGCGATTAGTGCGGTTGACGACGTCATATTTGGGAACGACATCACCTGTAACCTTAACCTTAAAACGACGTTTGTAAAGCTTGGTCTTAACCACAAAGTCTTTCATCAAGCCATGCTCCTGCACAACAGATTTGACCAGACCGTCGATGGCTGACCTGCTCAGCACTAATTGACCATCTTTTTTAGCGAATGGTAACTCTGTTTGCAAACGCGGGAAGATAATAATCACTAAAATACCGATTAAAATCACGATAATGAGGGATAAAGCAACCCAAAACGTATAGGTCGCAATGAGTTGTCTAAAAGGGAATTGAATGCCCGACAAGTCTCTCAAAGCTAGCAGCTGTGGTGGCACATTTGCATCGAGGGCACTCGTTACCAACAGTGGCAACAAGAGCGTCAACAACACAATACCAAGTACAACGCTTATCAGTTTGGTAAGTTTTGACATCTTTCCTCCTATTTTTTGTGTAACGACTGCTATATAAGGGATAGGCAGAACGTTTGATAGATGGCTAGAACGCGAGGTAATGAACACACCCCAAGGAATTCCCCGTTTTCTTAGAAACATCTTAATTAAGGTCTTTTTTGCTTGTCCGTTCATTTTGACAAAGCAAAGTGACCACACAAAGTTGTATACCTCTATACATCTTTATATTGTCAGTTTACCATAAATGAAACTAAATTGCAAGCGTTTTTTATCGCTTTTTCACAAAAAAATTTCCCTTGCTTGAAAACAAGAGAAAATAGACGTGTTATTCACTGTAAATTTTTCAACACTTAACAAGCACTTTCCCCTGTCTAATCTTGGTTGAAAAAGGTATCAACTCTAGCTAAAACCTGGTCATCACCAACCACATAGAGAATATCCTCAGCCTGAATCGTTTCATAAGGCCCAGGCGATAAGATGAGGTTCTCCTCATGCTGAATCGCAATAATGGTCGCTCCTGTCTGATGCCAAAGATTAAGATCTGCCAGACTTTGCCCAAGCTTACTCGTTCCTGTAACTGTTAGTTCATAAGGACGAAACGGGTAGTGTTTTTTTGCCAAAGAAGTCTGATTCATAAAGGCATGAATCATCTGTTTCATACTATCCATGGCCTTTTTCTGGTAATTGATGGTCGCAATAATGTCCTTGGACAGGGTCTTAATATTATTTTCAGAATCAAACTGAGTGATGAACTCTTCTGCCTTTTCCTGAGAAATAACCGTTGACCCACTGCCCTGACGGACCTCCAAAATGCCGAGGTCGACTAAAACATTGATGGCTTTTCTAGCCGTTTCAGGAGAGACGCCAAAGTTGCTCGCAATGGTCGAACGTGACTTGAGTTTATCACCGACTTGATACTTGCCATCGGCGATGCGCCCTGCGATTTCAAGGGCAACCTTTTGGTATTTTGAGGTCACAATGTTTTCAACTTTAGGCATAACTCCACGTCCTCCTCTTTATCTTTATAACCATTATAGCATACTTTCGATAAAAATGGTATCGCTTTACTTTACAAGGTTATTCTTTCTAACATAGCAGAGCTGCCTCTCAGCTATCTGACTAGACCCAAAGTGACCACTTCCTATCTAATCACTAGGCAAATTTTTAATCGCGACCAAGAAAATGCGCCACAACAATAGTGACTAAAGCCGCTCCGATAATAGAAGGCACCAGTGCCATTCCAGCCAAAGATGGCCCCCAGTCACCCAGCAAAGCATGACCAACATAAGACCCTGCGATACCAGCTAAGATATTAGCAAGACAACCCTGTCCTCCTTTTTTCGTCAAAGCGCCACCAATAAAGCCAATCAAAGCCCCAACAATCAGTTTCCAAATCATATCTTATTTCTCCTATTCTGCAATGCGTGTGTACATGTGTGGTCTGCGGTCACGGAAAAGCCCCCAGTCCAGACGCTCACGGCGCCCCTTGTCCAAGTCATAGGTCGCTAAGAGAACCATCTCGCTAGTCTTATCGGCTTCTTGGAGCAGGTCGCCTGTCTCATCAGTCAAAAAGGAAGTGCCGTAGAAATTAAGCTGGGAACTCTGTCCGCCGTTGGCCTCCTGAGGGAGGACTTCCTCCAGACCGACGCGGTTGGCAGCGATGACTGGCAGGATATTGGCTGCAGCGTGTCCCTGCATGGCGCGCTTCCAGTGCCCTGTGCTATCTGTTCCTAAAATAGGTTCAGAGCCAATAGCCGTCGGGTAAAAGAGGAGCTCCGCCCCATTCAAGGCCAAGCAACGAGCCGTTTCTGGGAACCACTGATCCCAACAAATGCCGATGCCAATCTTGGCGTATTTGGTCTCCCAGACCTTGAAGCCTGTGTTACCTGGCGTGAAGTAAAATTTCTCCTGGTAGTAGTGGTCATCTGGGATATGGGTCTTGCGGTAAACCCCCAGAACCTCTCCGTCTGCATCAATCACGGCGACAGAGTTGTAAAGGGAATTGCCATCTTTTTCATAGAAACTGATGGGCAAAACCACACCCAACTCACGAGCAATAGGCTTGAAATGCTGAATGGCATCGTTGTCCTCAACGGACTTGGCATAATCATAAAAATCATACTGACGCTCTTGACAGAAATACGGGCGCTCAAAGAGCTCTGGCAAGAGGATAATCTGGGCGCCTTGGCTGGCAGCCTGACGCACCAGACGCTCGGCAGTGGCTAGGTTAGCTGCTACCGCTTCTTGGCACTGCATCTGAATAGCAGCAACGGTTACGTTTCTCATGGGGGTCCTTCTCTCTAATCACGGTCGGCGAAAACCTGTGCCAACCGCTCTAAATCTATTATTGTCATAAAAGCTGTCTGCTTGGGAAATTAGTTCTAATCTCGTTGTTGGATAAGCTGCTTGCAACTCATCAAGTAAAAGACTGCCGTAACCCTTACCCCGATAAGTTTCAGACACGAGGCATTCACAAACAAAGGTTGTGACCAGCTGATCGGTCAAATAACGAACAAAACCAATCACGGTCTCATCGGCAAAAAGCACCAGATAGGCAGAATGAGTCATCAGTTGATTGACCTTATCCTTAAAGGTCAACCAGCCCTCTTGCTGGTACAACGCCGAAAGGGCTACTGCATCAGCAGGTTCTCCACGTCTCACCCTAATCATCGGCACCTCCACCAGCAGGAATCTGCTGGGTCAGGCAGTGGATGTTGCCACCACCGAGGAGCAGGCTTCTGGCAGGGATTGGTCGAATGGTTCGTGTGGGAAATAGCTGAGCTAACAAGTCGATAGCCAACTGGTCATGGGGGTCATCAAAAACGGGCAGAAAGATGGATTGGTTGCTGATGTAGAAGTTGACATAGCTGGCAGCCAACCGCTCCCCTGCCGTTCGCTCCTGCTCGCCCTCCTCGTAAACATAGCCTGCTAGGTCATCTTCTTTGACACAGACCGTTTCCTTGGGGATAAGGAGCTTGTGCACGGTGAATGGTCTGCTCTTGGCATCGGTCACGGTTTGAAGGTAGTCCCAGTTGGCTTTGGACAAAGCGTACTGAGGGTCAGTCTCATCATCTGTCCAGGCCAGCACCAGCTCTGCTGGTCCGACAAAGGCACAGATGTTGTCAACATGCTCGTTGGTCTCGTCTTGGTAAATGCCGTTAGGCAACCAGATGACCTTGTCCGCACCTAGATAAGTCAGAAGATGTTGTTCGATTTGCTCTTTTGTCAGGTGAGGGTTTCGTCCTGGGCTGAGTAAGCAGCTCTCCGTGACGAGAATCGTTCCCTCACCGTCGCTGTGAATCGCACCGCCTTCAAGGACGAAGGGCTTGGCGGAGTAGACAGGCAGACCCAAGGCGTCCGCAAAACGACTGGCAACCTTGTCGTCATCTGCATAATCCTGATAAAGCCCGTCAAACTCCCCACCCCAAGCGTTAAAGCTCCAGTCGACAGCCAGGCGCTCTGCTCGGCTATTGACCAAAACCGTCGGACCTGTGTCCCGCGCCCAAGCGTCGTTGGTCGGCAGATCCAAATAGGTCACGGCATCGCCCAAGGCAGCTCTGGCCTCAGACAGATGCTGGGCGTCCACAAGTAGGTAGACGGTCTCCTCGGTCGCCAGCTGGCGGATAATCTGGGTAAAGGTCGCCTTGGCAGCCTGACCATTGTAAGGCCAGGAGCCAGGGCGGATGGGCCAAATCATGAGCGTCCCTTGGTGGGTCTCATACTCGGCAGGCATACGATAGCCTAGGGTTTTAGGTGTGCTCATGGGGTCTCCCTTAGTTAAGAATATAATTGAATACTGAATTGGTAGTCAGGGAAGGCTTGCAGTTGTTGATTAACCCTGCCTAAAAAGTCCAGTCCTTCTTGTGGCACCGTTTCTTTGGCATAAACCAACAAGCTAATCGCCTGAATAGCATGATCAGGGTAAGTTTCTTTGAATTGACCTGATGCGATGAAAGACAGGGTTATCGTCAGCAATGCCCATACCGTCAATTTTGTCGTGTTCGTCGAGTGTCATGGTTGGCTCCTACTCCTAACCCAACCGCATCTTAAAGTCTTCATAGCCAAAGGCTTTGATCAGCTGGCAGTCACCGTCCTTGTCCATGGTGTAGAGGCTAGGCAGACCGATGCCGTTGAAGGTATTGTTCTTGACAAAGGAATAGATGGCCATATCCTCAAAGTAGAGGCGGTCGCCGATGGCGACAGGCGCATCAAAGGAGTAATCCCCAATGATGTCCCCTGTCAAGCAGGTGTTGGAAGACAAGCGGTAGGTGTGGGCCTTGACGTTGGGCTGGTCACCGCCACGCAGGGGTGGGCGATAAGGCATTTCCAACACGTCAGGCATATGGCAGGTGGCAGAGGCGTCCAGCACCAAGGTCTCGATGCCGTTTTCCACAATGTCCAACACCTCTGTCGCCAAATAGCCTGCCTGAAGCGCCACCGCTTCACCAGGCTCTAAATACACCTCGACACCATAGGTCTCCTGAATATGGCGAATGCAGGACTTGAGCAGGTCAAGATCGTAGTCTTCACGGGTGATGTGGTGACCACCGCCAAAGTTCACCCATTTGACCTGATGGAGATAAGCACCGAACTTAGCCTCCACCGCCTGCAAGGTCGTTGCCAGATCGTCCGAATTTTGCTCGCAAAGGGTGTGGAAATGTAGCCCATCCACCAACTCAATCAGGTCAGGGCTGAACTTGTCCAGCGTCACCCCAAAGCGAGAGCCAAAGGCACAGGGGTCGTAGAGGGCCTGCTCATCTTGGGTCGAACACTCTGGGTTAATCCGAAGCCCGATGGAAACCCCAGCCGCACGCGCCTTAGTGTAGTGCTTACGCAGCTGCCGCTCCGAGTTAAAGACGATATGGTCAGATACCGACAGCAGCTCATCAATCTCGCTGTCCTTAAAGGCAGGGGCAAAAACATGCGCCTCGCCCGCGAACTCCTCGCGCCCCAAGCGTGCCTCATAGAGCCCACTAGCCGTCGTCCCCGCCAGATACTGAGCCAGCAGGGGGTAGGTAGCATAGAGCGAGTAGGCCTTCTGCGCCAGCAGGATTTTACAGCCCGTCTCCTCTTGGATTTGGGACAATAGCAGAGCATTGGCTTTGAGTTTTTTCAGGTCAACAATATAGGCAGGGGTGGGAATTTGCTCAATTTTCATTAGTCAACCACTTTCGGATTTTCAACAACCACCCACGGCAGACCATACTGGTTGAGCAAGTCCATAAACGGATCTGGATCCAACTGTTCTAGGTTGAAGACCCCAGGCTGCTGCCAAGTCCCGTCCATGACCAATTTGGTTCCAATCATGGCAGGCACCCCAGTCGTGTAAGAAATGGCCTGAGAACCAACTTCCTTGTAGCACTCTTGGTGGTCACAGACATTGTAGATGTAGATGGTCTTCTCCACCCCGTCCTTGATGCCTGTAAAGATACAACCGATGTTGGTCTTCCCAACTGTCCGAGGACCAAGGCTGGCTGGGTCAGGCAAGAGAGCCTTGAGGAACTGGATAGGCACAATCTCCTGACCGTTAAAATTGATGGTGTCGGTGCGAAGCAGGCCAACATTTTCCAAACATTTCATGTGGGTCAGGTAAGACTGCCCAAAGGTCATAAAGAAGCGAATGCGTTTGACATTTGGGATAAAGCGCGCCAGTGACTCGATTTCCTCGTGGTGGAGCAGGTACATGTCCTTGAGCCCAACTTCTGGGAAGTCGTATTCGCGTTTGATGGACATGGCTTCCACTTCCACCCACTTGCCGTTTTCCCAGTAGGAGCCTGGAGCTGACACTTCACGCAGGTTGATTTCAGGGTTAAAGTTGGTAGCAAAGGGATAACCATGGTCACCGCCATTGCAGTCCAAGATGTCGATGTAATGAATTTCATCAAAATAGTGCTTGAGGGCGTAAGCGGTGAACACGCTGGTCACCCCAGGATCAAAGCCAGAACCAAGAAGTGCCGTCAAGCCAGCTTCCTTGAATTTGTCCTGATAAGCCCACTGCCACGAGTAGTCAAAGTAGGCTGTGAAGCCCTCTTCCTCGCAACGCTTTTCATAAATCGCCCGCCACTCAGGGTCTTCGGTGTTCTCCGCCTCGTAGTTAGCGGTGTCGATGTAGTGAACCCCCGTCGCCAAGCAGGCATCCATAATGGTCAAATCCTGATAAGGCAGGGCAACGTTGAGGACAGCCTTAGGCTGGTAACTCTCAATCAGGGCAATCACTTCGTCCACCTTGTCCGCATCCAGACTGGCGGTTTCAATTTTAACGTTGGTCTTACCTGCCAGTTTCTCCTTGAGGTCATCACACTTGGATTTGGTGCGACTGGCAATCATAATCTCGGTAAAGGTGTCCTCAGCTTGACAGATTTTACTGATGGCCACTTGGGCAACACCCCCACAACCAATAACTAACAAACGACTCATTTTTTATTCTCCTCTTCTTCTAAAATATCTTCCACATAGCGGGGCAACATAAAGGCACCCACGTGCAGATTAGCCGCATAATATTCGGTAAAAAGCTGGCGCGATTTCCAGCGCTCCTTGTCAAAATCATGGACAGGGTGATAGACCTTGGACGCAAAGCCAAAGAGCCAGTAACCCGCTGGACTGGTCGGGATATGGGCTTGATAAACCCGACTGATGGGGAAGGACTGAGTCGCCTTACGGTGCATGCTGCGGCAGGCCGATTCATCCTCGTCAAAAAATGGGCTCCCATGCTGGTAAATCATAATCCCGTCATCCTTGAGGGCGCGGAAGCTATTGCCATAAAACTCCTTGGTAAAGAGCCCTTCCGTGTGCCCAAAGGGATCGGTCGCGTCGTTGATGATGATGTCGTACTCATTCTCGCAGTTGCGTAAGAACCGTAGTCCATCCTGCAAGTAGACCGACACCCGTGGGTCATCCAGCCCCTTGGCATAGTCAGGAAAATACTCCCGACACACCTCAACCAACATCTCGTCAGGTTCAACCACATCAATGGCTTCAATATCAGGATAGAGGCTAAGTACCTGAGCCACACCACCATCACCCCCACCCAAAATCAAGATTTTCTTAGGATTGGGATGGACAGCCATGGGCACATGGGCCACCATTTCATTGTAAACAAAATCATCTGCATCCGAAAACAAAATCTTACCATTCAAGGTCAAAATCCGCCCGAAAGCAGGAGAATCCAACACCGCAATGTCCTGAAACTCGCTCTGACCAGCATAAAGCTGCTGACTCGTACGAATGGATAACTTCGCATCCGGCGTATGGATTTCAGAAAACCACATTTCCATATAAGATACAAAGGGACGGTTCGGCTCGCCGAAACTTTTCGTAGAAAAATAGGAAATCTGACGCTGATGCTTGGCATCAAGGAAAGATTTATCATTTTTCCTAGAAAAGTAGTCCCGTGTTCAGTTCCTTTCTAAAACTTTTTCTATTTGTAACAGCAAGTATCTTCGCTTGATATTTTTCAAGCTCAGACCTTAGCATCTGCCTACTCAGAGTTAGAACACGCCCCCCACAAGTTCAACAATGAGATGCAGGTGTTCTCTAATTTTCACCTTATCCAGATTATCGACATGTTTTTTGCCACCCAATCCTAATAAGGGGACAAAACCAAAACACTGGTCATAGCTCAGAGAACCAAATCGAGTAATCGCTTCTTCATACAGAGGAATTTCGAAATAATCTTCTAAAAGTTCTTCATCCTCTAAATCCTCTAAAAAGTAATACATATTTTCCGGAATAGATACAAAATCACCCTCTTTATATCGAATTAGTCTCAAATATTTATTTTCTTCTAGAATAATGATGTCTCCAAACGCAGTTATAAAAATTGGGAGTGACGACTCACCTCGACAATACGTTTCCTTGACAAATTCTTTATAGTCATCTGGGTTGATAATTTTGAGGTAATCATTCAAAAAAGTTCCTAATCTATGCCCTCTCCACATTTAAACGAGTTCTTCGGGTACTTGAGGACCATATTTTTCAATCACCTCTGTGGGCATATCTGATATTTTTCTAAAATCTTTGAGCATTTATTTCACCCTTCCCCAATCACATTAATCATCTCCACATCAGGGTCTTCGGTTCCCTGGAGCGAGCAACCGCGCTCCTTGGCAAACTGGATGTAGTCCACGATGTCCTGGGTCACCCGCTCACCTGGGGCAAGGAGGGGAATGCCTGGCGGGTAGCACATGACAAACTCACCACAGACCTGGCCGACAGCAGCCGCTAGTGGAAGACGCTTGCGCTTGGCGTAGAAGGCTTCTTGGGGAGATAGCACGAGCTGGGGCTGGATGTATTCCCCAGCGATCAGGTCGCTCCCATCCCGCGCATACAGCCGCTTGATGTCGGCTAACGCCCCTACCAGACGCTCGATGTCTTGCAGGCGATCACCAATGGAAATGTAAGCCAGAATATTGCCAATATCCCCAAACTCAATCTGAATGTCATACTCATCTCGGAGCAGGTCATAAACCTCAATCCCTGTCAGACCGATACCTTGTGTATAAACGGACAGCTTGGTCACGTCAAAATCATGAACAGTCACCCCATCAATCAACTCCTTGCCATAGGCATAGTAGCCACCGATAGCGTTAATCTCCCGTCTGGCATACTCCGCCATCTCAATCACACGCTCAAAGGAAGCCTGCCCACGCAAGGCGAGATTACGACGGGAAATATCCAAACTGGACAGGAGCAAGTAGGAAGCTGAGGTCGACTGGGTTAGGTTGATGATTTGGCGGACGTATTCCGCATTAACACCCTCACCGACCAAAAGGAGCGACGATTGGGTCAGGCTGCCGCCAGATTTGTGCATGGACACAGCCGCCATATCAGCCCCTGCTTCCATAGCAGACAAGGGCAGGTGATCTGTAAAGCCCAGATGAGCACCGTGAGCTTCATCAACCAAGACGGTCATGCCATGCGCATGCGCCAGCTCCGTCAAAGCTCTCAAATCTGAACAAATGCCGTAGTAGGTCGGGTTGTTGACGAGCACGGCAACCGCATCAGGATGCTCTGCTATGGCCGCCGCCAAGCGGTCGGTCTCCAAAGCTAAGGCAATGCCAATCTGAGGTTGGACGCTCATCTCTACATAGATGGGAATGGCGCCACAGAGCACCAGAGCGTTGATGGCAGACTTATGGACGTTGCGCGGCAAGATAATCTTGTCGCCAGCCTTGCAGGTGGCAAGAATCATGCTCTGCACCGATGAGGTCGTGCCGCCAATCATGAGAAAGGCATGCGCCGCACCAAAGGCCTCGGCAGCCAACTCCTCAGCCTCACGGATGATGGAAACAGGGTGACCCAGATTATCCAAGGGCTTCATGGAGTTGACATCAATGCCAACACACTTCTCCCCCAAGAGCTCCACCAGTTCTGGGTTACCGCGACCACGCTTGTGTCCTGGCACGTCAAAAGGAACGATACGCTTCTTGCGCAAATTGACCAGCCCCTGATAAATGGGGGCTTGGTTCTGATTTAATGGGGTCATGACAACTCCTTTCCAAGGTTAAGCGAATAGCGTGAAACAAAAAAAGAACAGGATACACTCATCCTGTCCATTGGGTTTATGACGTTGGTTTTTATCTTGAGTTTATGTGCCTAGTGTTTCCTACTCTCAATGCAAATATCACGTACTTTATTGACCGTTTCACAAGATGATTGTGGGCTTACCCCCACAGCTGCTTATAGTGACTGAAGCAAGGTCAGTCATCAACTTATAAAATCGAGCTTTAGAACGGATGGTCACATCGGCGAGTTTGTCAGATGAGCTGCTCATGTGATATCAATCTAGGTAAACTTTTGCAACCATACTGAGCGTATGGCAAAAAAGTTTAACGACGAGTGACACTCAAATGAGGAGCTCAAGCACTAGCTCGACAGTGAACAGACGTTCGACCTCAATCAATAATGTGGTCACATCGACCACGCTTCGGCTACTGCCCCGCCTGTCCGTCGGCTTATAAAGGGCATTATTTGCTAGAAAACATTTCTGCTAAACTTCTAGTCTTGATTAGTGTAACATGTTTCGAGTGAAAAAACAAGAATCTGTCACTAAAAAAATTATAAATCAGCAATTCCCGAACGCTAAAAAAAGTTTTAAAATCATCATTTTCAAGCCAGCAAGCTAGGCAACTTTATGATACAATAGAAACATGACACATCTGGTTTTTGAGCTTGCACCGACGGCTCTAATAACAGCACAGCACATCCTTACCCCCTACGCGGTGGCTCATCAAAACGCCCACGCCCTGACAGTTGCTAAACTCAAGGGCTGCACTCTAACCCTCTACGCCTCAGGAAAACTCCTTATTCAAGGTAGTCAGGCACAGGCAGTGGCAGCGGATTTGGGCTTTGTGGAAATGGCTGAGCAGGCCTCAAGCAAACACTCAGCCAGTAGCAGCTCAACCAGACCGACCGCTACTGGTCAACCCAGCAATCAGCTCAGTTTGATTGGGTCTGACGAGGTGGGGAACGGGTCTTACTTTGGCGGTCTAGCAGTTGTGGCTAGCCACGTCACTCCTAGTAATCATGCTTGGCTAAAGCAACTGGGTGTTGGGGACTCAAAGACCCTGACCGACCAAAAAATCAGGCAAATCGCTCCCTTGTTGGAAGAAAAAATCCCCCACAAAGCTCTGCTATTGACCCCGAAAAAATACAACCAAGTGGTCGGTGAAGGGCTCAGGCATAACGCCGTCTCCGTCAAGGTCGCCCTCCACAATCAGGTAATTTTCCTGCTCTTGCAGGAAGTGAGTGAGCCAGAAGCTATCGTCATTGATGCTTTTACCAGCGAGAACAACTACCGCAAGTACCTGCAGCAGGAGGTTAACCAGTTCCACCAGCCCATCAGCCTCATTCAAAAAGCAGAAAGTCAATATCTGGCTGTGGCAGTGAGTTCAATCATCGCCCGCAAACTGTTTCTGGATAATCTGGACAGCTTGAGTCAACAAATTGGCTTAACGTTGCCCAGTGGCGCAGGCACAGCTTCCGACAAGATTGCCAGCCAGATTTTAGCTCGGTTTGGTCAGGAAGGCTTGACACAAGTAGCCAAATGGCATTTCAAAAATACACAAAAAGCATACGATTTGTTAAAGAAAAGGTGAACTATCAATGAAAAACTTTATAAAAGAATGGGGAAGCTTTATCCTCACCATGACCCTGATGCTCTTGGCTTGGCTCTTTATTTTTGTCAATGTCCAAGTTGATGGGCATTCCATGGATCCAACCCTTGCCCACGGTGATCGCCTTTTCGTCCTAAAGGTCACACCGATTGATCGCTTTGATATTGTTGTTGCTCAAGAAGAAGCAAATGGCGAAACCAAGCGAATCGTCAAACGCGTTGTTGGCATGCCTGGAGACACTATTAGCTACCATAACGACGTCTTAACCATCAACGGGATTGAGACGAACGAGCCCTATCTGGCTGAATTCATGGCAAAATTCCAAGGAGACAAGCTACAGAGTACCTATGCCTACAGCAAACTCTTTCAAGAGTTAGCCCTCGCATCACCGAGTTTCACTGCTGATGCTACAGGCAATGCCGATTTTACGGTAACTGTACCTGAAGGCGAGTATTTCCTTATCGGTGACGATCGGATCGTTTCAAAAGACAGTCGCCATGTCGGCACTTTTAAGCGGGAGAATATCATCGGTGAAGTGATGTTCCGATTCTGGCCATTTAACAGTTTAGGGACAATTGATTAGAGTAAGTAGAATGTCAGATGATGAGCCCCATCATCTGATTTTCTTTTGTGCTATAATAGAAAAAAAGCAAAACAAGGACAAGTATGGAAACTTATTTTTCAGGTACTATTGAACGGGTGATTTTTGAAAATGCCAGTAATTTTTTCAAGATTATTCTACTGACTATTGAGGAGACCGATAGCTATTTTGATGATGTCGAGATTATCGTGACCGGCACTATCGCTGAAGTTGTAGAGGGAGAGCAGTATACTTTCTGGGGTAATCTCACCCAGCACCCCCGTTACGGAGAACAGTTGGCGGTGACCCGCTACGAGCGCGCCAAACCATCGGCATCTGGACTAGTCAAGTACTTCTCCTCTGACCAATTCAAGGGTATCGGTAAGAAAATTGCCGAAAAAATCGTAGCCACTTACGGTGATGAAGACACCATCGACCGGATTTTAGAGGCCCCCGAGCACCTAACGACCATCACAGGTCTGTCCAAGGTCAAACGCGAAGGATTTCTAGCCACCCTGAAAGTCAATTATGGAACAGAGCAGATCCTTTCCAAACTGGCTGAATATGGTCTCTCCATCCGCTTTGCCCTTCAAATTATCGACAAATACAAGGACAAGAGCCTGAGCCTCGTTCAGGAAAATCCCTATCAACTGGTCGAGGACATTCAGGGCATCGGTTTTAAGACAGCTGACCAGCTGGCAGAACAGCTGGGGATTGATAGCCAGTCGCCGCAACGGTTTCGGGCAGCACTCTTTCACAGCCTCTTGGAGGGCTGTCTGGAGACAGGGGACACCTACATGGAGGACAAGCAGTTACTGGAGCGCGCCCTCTACCTACTCGAAGACGCGCGTCAGGTGGAAATTGACCCTGCTCAAGTCGCCCAAGAGTTATCGGACCTCATCATTGAGGACAAGGTTCAGCAAATTGAGACTAAGATTTTTGACAACAGCCTCTACTTTGCGGAACAGGGCATCCACCGCCATCTGACACGACTCTTGGACAATCATCTCGGTGAGCCGATTGCCGATGAGGAGCTAGATGATACTATCGTTAGGGTTCAAGACGAGCTAGGTATCAGCTACGATCAGACGCAAAAAGACGCCATCGCCCAAGCCCTCAACAGCAAGGTCTTTATCCTAACCGGTGGCCCTGGAACAGGTAAGACGACCGTCATCAACGGCATCTTATCCGCCTATGGCAAACTTCACGGGCTAAATATGGAGACCCGAGATCTGCCGATTGTGCTGGCAGCACCGACTGGCCGAGCCGCTAGACGGATGACCGAGTTAACAGGGTTGCCAGCTGCGACCATTCATCGGCATCTGGGTTTGACCACTGAAGGGGACTACCAGACCTTAGATGATTATTTGGACGCTGACTTGGTCATCGTGGATGAGTTTTCGATGGTGGATACTTGGTTAGCCAACCAACTCTTTGCAGCCATCTCTTCCAATACCCAGCTGATTATCGTGGGCGACAGTGACCAGCTGCCATCGGTCGGTCCTGGTCAGGTACTGGCTGACCTCCTCAAGGTCGATAACCTCTCCCAAGTCGCTCTGACCAAAATCTTCCGCCAGTCTGATGACTCAACCATCGTCACCCTAGCCAGTCAGATGAAGGCTGGCAGCTTGCCTGCAGACTTTACACAGAAAAAGGCTGACCGTTCCTACTTTGAAGCCCAAGCCCAGTTTATCCCAGATATGGTGACCAAGATTGTCAGCTCTGCCATGAGGAGCGGCATCGCTCCCCAAGACATCCAAGTACTAGCTCCCATGTATCGAGGACCAGCTGGTATCACCGTGCTCAATCAACTACTTCAGAACCTGATCAATCCTAAAGATGACCAGCTGGAGTTTGCCTTTAACGAGACCCTCTTTCGGGAGGGCGACAAGGTCTTGCACCTGGTCAATGACCCTGAAAGCAATGTGTTCAATGGCGACATCGGTGTTATCTCTCAGCTGGAGTTGGACAAATACACCGATAGCAAGCAGGACGAGCTGACCATAGCCTTTGAGGGCAACGAGGTCACCTACCCCCGCAAGGACTGGGGCAAAATCACCCTGGCCTACGCCATGAGCATCCACAGGTCTCAGGGCAGTGAATTTCCTGTTGTGATCCTGCCGATTACCCGAGGAGCCAGCCGCATGCTCCAGCGCAACCTGCTCTACACGGCCATCACACGCGCCAAGAGCAAGCTGGTCATGTTGGGTGAGGTGGCAGCCTTCAATCAGGCTGTGCGCACTCAAGGGAGCCTGCGAGCCACCTACTTGGTTGAGCGCTTTTTAGGGGAAAATAGCCGAGCAGAACAAGCAGAGACAGACAAGACCACCGACAAGCTGACCGACACCCTAAACCAGACAACTGCTGGTACTGAAACGCTGCAATCAGTACCAAGCCCTGTGACAGACCCTCAGACCACTCATCCAGCGAAAAAAAGCACTACACTTGAAACAAGCCCACCCAGCACACTAGAAACCTATACCCTGAATCGGCAAAACCTCCTGACCATAGACCCTATGATTGGGGTGACGGAAGCAGATATTGAGCATTTCTTTGGAAAGTAACTAAAGAGGCGTTACCAACTATGAGCCATCAAAAGAGACCTGAACCAGTATGAAAAAAAGTGATTAAATCACCTCTGTCACAAGTCTTCACAGGCTGTCCTATCCAGAAAAGAACAAGGTGACCAAGCCTATGTCATCTCAGAAACCCGAGCAACATATCTCGCTCTGCGATTGCCCACGAAATCTACAACACTTATCTCTACAACCAACACGTTCCTTCATTCTATTATCATCGGTTAGCAGATTTCTGTTCTGTCGCATGCCCTTAAGAGCTTCACATTTCTAACCATACTAATCTTGTTCTATCACACCAAATCCCACGGCAAGCGCTGTGGGATTAGTCTTTATCGTCTAATAGTTCCAAAGCTTGGGTTCCTATTTCCAAGCCTGTTACAGTCACTCCCAGGAGCCTTATCCCTGAGGTATTTTCCGCCAATTCATCAAAAATGTCATAAGCGATTTTTTCAATCACCTCAAAATGAGCCGTCGCCTCATCTAGGGTGCGGCGTTTGGTTAACGTGGAAAAGTCTGCGTAACGCACCTTGAGGACGATGGTTCTGCCTTGTTTGCCATGTTTGGCTAGAGTAGCCGCCACACGCTTAGCATTTTTGCTGATTTCAACTTTGATATCCTCGTCAGCGTAAAGGAGCTTGGCATAGGTCCGCTCACTGCCGATGGACTTGCGAACACGGTCGGTTCTGACCGGACTGTTGGAAATGCCTCTGGCCTTGCGATAGAGGTCATAGCCAAACCGCCCAAACTGATCAATGAGAACCATCTCTGACAACCCTTGTAAATCCTTGCCTGTAAAGACTCCCATCTCATGCAGACGTTCAACCGTTTTCTTGCCAACCCCATGAAATTTTTCAATGGGCAAATCAGCTAGAAACCCTTCTGCCTCCTCAGGCAAAATCAAGGTCAAGCCAGCTGGCTTTTGAAAATCACTGGCTAATTTGGCCAGAAATTTATTGTAAGACACGCCAGCCGAGCAGGTGAGCTGCAACTCATGCCAAACGTCGTACTGAATCATCTTGGCAATCTTAACAGCCGATGCGATGCCCAGCTTATTAGCCGTCACATCCAGATAAGCCTCATCGATGCTCATGGGCTCAATCTTGTCCGTGTAACGGGCAAAAATCTCCCGCACCTGACGCCCAACCTCCTGATACTTGCTGTAATTACCAGAGATGAAGACCGCTTGAGGGCAACGGTCATAGGCTTCTTTACTGGACATAGCAGAGCGGACACCAAAGGTCCTAGCCTCGTAGGAGCAGGTCGAGACCACCCCACGTCCACCTGTTTCTCGAGGGTCAGCACCGATGATCACAGGCTTGCCACGCAGGCTAGGGTTGTCCCGCACTTCCACCGCCGCAAAAAAAGCATCCATATCAATGTGGATAATCTTGCGTGAGGTGTCATTGATGAGTGGAAAAATCAACATGGCTGCTCCTTTCTAGGCACGTTCGTTCTCTTTACTATTATACGATTTCTAGGATTTTCTGCAAATAAAACAATTTTATAGTACAGTTAGACTTCTGATTGGAACTGTATTATTAAAGAACTTCTTCACAATCCTTGTTTTCTCTTGCTGATAACGCTTGCGTTGTGATATAATAAACTTGTCAATATAACACAAAAGGAGACCGACATGGCAAAAGTAACAACAAACACTGATGTTTTTGAAAAAGCCTGGGAAGGCTTTAAGGGAACTGACTGGCGTGACAAAGCAAGCGTTACTCGTTTTGTTCAAGCTAACTACAACCCTTACGATGGTGACGAGAGCTTCCTTGCTCCTGTGACTGAGCGTTCTTTGAAAATCAAAAAAATCATCGAAGAAACCAAAGCACACTACGAAGATACTCGTTTCCCAATGGATATCGACCGTGCTACTTCCATCGCAGGTATTCCTGCAGGTTTCATCGATAAAGATAACGAGTTGATTTTCGGTATCCAAAACGATGAACTCTTCAAACTTAACTTCATGCCACGCGGTGGTATCCGCATGGCTGAAACCACTCTGATTGAGAATGGTTACACGCCTGACCCACTTCTTCATGAGATTTACACCAAGCATGCGACAACAGTAAACGACGGTATCTTCCGCGCTTACACTGCTGACATTCGTCGTGCCCGTCACAGCCACCACGTATCAGGTCTGCCAGATGCTTACTCTCGTGGTCGTATCATCGGTATGTATGCTCGTCTTGCCCTCTACGGTGCAGACTACCTCATGCAAGAAAAAGTTAACGACTGGAACGCCATCACAGAAATCGATGAAGAATCAACTCGTCTTCGTGAAGAAATTAACCTCCAGTACCAAGCCTTGCAAGACGTGGTGAAACTCGGTGACCTTTACGGTCTTGACGTGCGTCGCCCTGCTTTTGACACCAAAGAAGCTATCCAATGGGTCAACATCGCCTTCATGGCTGTCTGCCGTGTCATTAACGGTGCAGCAACTTCTCTCGGTCGTGTGCCAATCGTTCTTGACATTTATTCTGAGCGTGACTTGGCTCGCGGTACTTACACCGAAAGCGAAATTCAAGAATTCGTTGACGATTTCGTTCTTAAACTTCGTACGGTAAAATTTGCTCGTACCAAAGCCTTCGACGAAATCTACTCAGGTGACCCAACCTTCTTGACCACTTCTATGGCTGGTATGGGTAACGACGGTCGTCACCGTGTCACTAAGATGGATTACCGCTTCTTGCACACTCTCGACAACATCGGTAACTCACCAGAGCCAAACTTGACCGTTCTCTGGTCAGACCAGTTGCCATACGCCTTCCGTCGCTACTGTATGGCCATGAGCCACAAACACTCTTCTATCCAGTATGAGGGTGTGACCACCATGGCTAAAGACGGTTACGGTGAAATGAGCTGTATCTCTTGCTGTGTGTCACCACTTGACCCAGAAAGTGAAGAAAAACGCCACAACATCCAGTACTTCGGTGCCCGTGTAAACGTGTTGAAAGCTCTGCTCTCATCTTGGAACAACGGTTACGACGATGTGCATAAAGACTACAAGGTCTTTGATGTGGTTGAGCCAAACAACTCAGAAATCTTTGAGTACGATGAAGTTATCGCTAACTTTGAAAAAGCTCTTGACTGGTTGACAGACACTTACGTGGATGCCATGAACATCATCCACTACATGACTGACAAGTACAACTACGAAGCCGTGCAAATGGCCTTCTTGCCAACTCACCTGCGCGCTAACATGGGCTTCGGTATCTGTGGCTTTGCCAACACTGTTGATTCCCTGTCTGCTATCAAATATGCTGAAGTAAAACCAATCCGTGATGAAACTGGCTTCATCTATGACTACGAAGTGAACGGCGACTTCCCACGCTACGGTGAGGACGATGACCGTGTAGATGACATCGCAAAATGGTTGATGGAAGCCTTCTACACTCGCTTGGCTCGTCACAAACTCTACAAAAATGCTGAGGCAGCTGTGTCAATCTTGACCATCACCTCAAACGTGGCTTACTCTAAACAAACTGGTAACTCACCAGTTCACCGTGGTGTATTCCTCAACGAAGATGGCTCAGTGAACACATCTAAAGTAGAATTCTTCCCACCAGGTGCTAACCCAACATCTAAATCTCGTGGTGGCTGGTTGCAAAACCTCAACTCCCTCAAGAAACTTGACTTCTCACACGCTAACGATGGTATCTCACTAACTACTCAGGTATCTCCAAAAGCGCTTGGTAAGACCTTTGATGAGCAAGTTGGTAACCTGGTGACTATCCTTGACGCCTACTTTGAAGAGGGTGGTCAGCACGTTAACTTGAACGTTATGGACTTACAAGATGTCTACGACAGCATCATGCGTGGTGAAGACGTTATCGTTCGTATCTCAGGCTACTGTGTTAACACCAAGTACCTGACCAAAGAGCAAAAAACTGAGCTCACCCAACGTGTCTTCCACGAAGTCTTGTCAATGGATGACCATGCTAAAGAACTCTTAGGGTTGTAATCAACTAAAAAATCTCAGCTCAAGCTGGGATTTTTTGATGTTTTAGGAAAATGGCAGAGCAAAGACAAAATTTCCTCCTCCATTTACGAATATTCTATTAGGAGGACAAACAAATGAAAAAATACTACTACTCTTTATTAGTTTACTTGGGTTAGCTGGCTGGTTCAGCTCAGCTATGGCTCAAACCATTGACACCTCACCAAGCCATCAGCCCATCCAAGAGGTCAACCTAGACACTGTGAAGGCTAAGATACGAGCTAGAGAAACCTTTTACCTTTTTATCGGTCGTGATGATAACGTTGATGCTCAGTTGGCAATGGCTCAACTTCATGAAGCAGAGACTGCTTCTGCTCCCATCTTGTACCTTAACGTCAAAGGTGTCAATGCGCGATCCTACAAGGCTTTTTCCAAAAAGTACGCTATCCGATCTCATGCCTACATCGCTAAATTCAGCAATCGGAAACAAATTACTGTCTATCATAATGACTGGCGAGCTGACATCACCCAATTACTAGAATTTCTGACCGCCAATTTAAACTAATGGCTGTACACCTCAATGAGGCTGGGATAAAAGTCCTAGCCTCTTGATTTTTTGATTGTTACCAAATAAAATATCGTTTTTGAAAGGCATAGAATTGCCCTACATGTTCAGTAACGCCTTAATGCCAATCAAAACTCATAGGTCTCGCCTTAAGTCATGACTTGCACAGCAGGTTGACCAACAAATAGCTCAGTGGAGCGACACACATAACGATGACGAGCTTTCTTCTCGCAACCTGCCATATCAACCGACCTACAGCTATCTATCTGAGCTGTCTGGAAGTCAGACAATAACCAGAGGTTAATCACCTGTTAAATTAGGCGAGCATTAGTTTGTTATTAAACAAAACGTTTTCATAATTTACGAAGCTGTGGTATAAAACGCCTATCCCTGCATGTTTGGTCGAAAGCCTTTAATATCAGCGTTTCTAAGGGAGTGAGGGCTTAAAAAATAAAATTTAGGAACTTTTTAGGAACTTTTGAGAACCGATAGCGATTTTTCAAAGTACGTTACCGCCTCTTTTTCTTTGTCTGGTGAGAGGTGGCTATAGGTATCCATGGTAACAGCTATATTAGCATGCCCTAGACGGTTTGATAGGTCTTTATAGGGGATACCAGCGTTCAGCAAGAGACTAGCGTGCGTGTGGCGGAAAGCGTGGAAGGAGCGACCATGGATCCCCAGTTGTTCCAAGTCTTTTTTTAATCTTTCCCTTGCCCTGTTCACATCTGGATAAGGCACTAGGCAGGTACTAAAAACGACTTGAATACCTTGATTGCCCATTTCTTTTAATTTTTTGGCTTGTCTTGCCTTGTAGAGCCGTAACATGAGCGCTGTCTTGCGGTCTATGCTAATGGTACGGTTGCCCTGTCGGGTTTTAGTGGTGCTGACAGTTCCTTGCTCCTGCAAGTTTTTTGAAATGCTGACGGTTCCTACATCTAGGTCGATATCTGACCATTCGAGGGCTAGCGCCTCACCGATACGGCACCCTGTCGCTAGGAGAAACTTGTATAAGGTCGATTTATAAGTATTTTGATAAGTTGGAGGTAGCTTGTCTAGGTAGTCAAGCAGATTGCTGAGTTCCTTGTTGTCAAAATGCTTTTTCACATCTGGCGTTGGTTTGCGTTTGGGGACAATGATATCGTGGCAGGGATTGCTTGGCACGGCATCCAGAGCGACCCCAAAAGCTAGTATGGTCTTGTTCAGGCTGTGAAGTTCGTTATAGAGTTTATAGCCGCCTGATAGCTGTGTGTTGTAGGCTCTTGCCCAGTCGTTGACAACTTTCTGGATATAGGAGCGGTTTAGCTGACTGAGCTTGATTGCCCCAAAGGCTGGGAGTAGGTACCGCTTGATTTCCATATTGTAGCGTCTGATGGTATTTGGCTTAAAAGTGGGATAATTGGTTTCTTGCCAGAGGGTGACTAGTTCGGCATAGGTCGATACCTTGACAGCTTTCTGATGGGTTGTGGAACCTTTTGCGATGAAGTCTCTCTCTTTCTCCCTTGCTTTTTGCTGTAGCTCCCTTTTGGTACGTGCTGATACCGTGGTTTTGATTTTCCTGCCCGTTATCTGGTCAATGCCTAGATAAATGCTGGTACGGTAGACGGTCGATCCGTCTTTTTTAGTGTACGTTGTGATTTTCATTGTCTAACCTCTTTTCTAACTATCAGCAGGCAAGCCGTTATCAAAGGTTTTAGATTGAAGTCAGGGTGAAAATCTGGTATAATATATTCAGGTTAATATTTCACAAGGAGTCAGCGAGAGCTGGCTTTTTCTGTTATTAAAACAATGATTTAGCGGTTAGGCTTTTCTTTTTTCCTAGAATGCCCCTAGTATTGACGAGACCGTCCCTATTTTCGTTTATTTTGGGTCAGTCGGTAAATTTCATAGGGCAAGGGCTAAAATCGTGCTACGGGGCTGCTATGGGCTTGTAGAGGGTGGCGACTTGTGTTATAATGATGACGGCGTTGACCTATACCGCCTGGAAAGGAGGTAAGGGAGTATGGTTAAAGCCGTTTTGTCATTTGTCGCTCTTGCCATTCTATCTGCCTTGATTGATTATGTTATCAGTTATTGGTTGGATAAGTGGTTTAAGCGATAGCATCGAAGGCTAGCACCGTCTAGCATAAGAAAAACCCCTGACGTTAGGACCGTCGGGGGCTTTTTAGCGTTGCCGTATGGCAAGCCGTTTTGTCTTACCCCCTCATTATGACAGGTTTTTATGGAATTGTCAAGGGTTATGCTACGGTTACCGCCTACTAAAGGCTAGCCGATGGGCTGGTCTTTTTGTGTTGGCAGAGGGTAAGAATACTGTTCGCTTAATATCTGCTCAATAAGATTGTACTGTTTTAGAATATAAGCTTCATCGTATCGTCCTAAAATATCCCTATTACCTGTATAGTTAAAATGGATTAAAAATTCGGATTTTGTCAGTCCTGATTTATAGTTTAAGTCACTAGTTGCTTCTAAAAAATCCAAGAAAGTTTTTATTTGCTTATCTGATAAATAAAACTCATTGCCAAGCAAAAATTCTACAAAAGCCACAAGGGGCTCTTTAGCTATCGTTTCATGTAATGCTTCGTAGAAGTCATCTTTTTCACTATACCCCAACAGATACCCCACACTCACCTCAAAATAATCCGCTAGTTGCTGGGCTTTGTCGGATTTTACTTTATGCTTTTCATTTTCCCAATTTGCTATTGTTAGCTTTGTCACGTCTACTATATCGGCTAGCTCTTGTTGAGTTAGCCCTTTTTCAGCTCTCAATTCTTTTAGTCTATTCATAAGTTGTTACTACCTCTCATTTTGATTATATCATATGATCCATAAAAAAGTATAGAAAATTATATTTTTTTTTGGATTTAGGTGTTGACAAGATATAGAAAACTATGCTATATTGTTACTTGCAGGAGAGAAAAGGATAGTTTTCTATACTTCTGTCCAAGCACTCAAACCTTACTACCTTTCACGCTTGGCTATTTATCAAAAGACAAAGGAGGACATCAATGCTTATCACTAACGATATGGCGGAGCGAATTCGTATCAAGCGAGCCGTGAACCGTCAGACCATGAAAGACCTAGCCCAAAAGCTGGGAACGACCTATAAGACCCTATCGCTGATTGAGCAGGGCGATTATGGCGGTTTTGTTGCCCCTAGTGATGGTCTTATGGCATAAGACGCTGACAGTAACCCCAGAGGATAAGGCGGAGCTTGCCCAGCTCTTACAGGAATTGGAAGATAGACAAGGAGTAAGACCATGAGCAATCAGCAAACACTAGCCCAACAGGTGGCTAACGAGTTACGAAAGCTAGAAAAAATCAGAAACTTTGTCATCTCTTACGACCGAGGTTTACTTTATCCTGAGCGGTTCGCTATGTTGGTCAAAGATGTTATGACTGATAAGGAGGGGACAACATGCAACTAGAGCTAAGCCCTCAAGGGGAAAAGAAATTATTCAAAGGTATTCTTGAGTTGATCAGCCGTTTTCTGGACTTGCAGACCAAACCCAAACCACGGTTAACGGGCTTGATTAGCCGACAAGATGCCATGGCAGAACTGGGTATCAAGCGAGCGCAGACTTTCAGAGAGTGGGAAAAGCTAGGTCTAAAAGCCTACCATCCACCGCTTGAGGACACGAGGACTATTTTTTATAAGGTTAGCGAGTTATTAGAATTTTTGGGGGTAGAAGATGAAAGAAGCTGAGGTTGTCGATGTTAGTTAATTTGAACATTCGCCTCAATAATAGCGATCAAGAACTTTTTTGGACACCTTTTGGACAGTGGTTGGACATTGTCCGATAGAAAAACGTGAGCAAGTTATTGCTCAAATATACCAGATGAAAGGAGAGGGAATGCGTTATTTGATTTTAACCCTGCACCGTGACTATTTGGGCTTGTTTGGTTTTTTACAGGATAACCCAACGAGAGTATATCAGCAAGGCGACTACTACTGCTTTATCTATCGCGAGCCCTTGAGTTGCTATCTAATGCCATTTAAGCTGACTAAACTCTGGCTAGAGGTTGCAGAACAAGTCCCAGAGCGAGGAGAGCTGGTGAGAGATTTTGCCCCAGCCTATGCAGGCAATCAGCTGCTGACGGAGCTACTAGACCTAGAACAGCACCAGCTAGCCGAGAAGCGCCAAGGGATAGGACTAGCCCTATCTGGTTGGTTATTAGATGCCCTTTGCTTTGGTATCCATACCAGGCAGGAAGTTGCCTATCTGGTTCGGGTGATGTTTATGACGGGGTATGACTATGAACAAGTTATCGGAGTATTTACCAGTCTAACCAAACGACTAGACCTAGCTCGCTACTTTTTAACCGAGCTAAATCGTTGCTATAAGGGGGTGAGGGTTTGAGTGAGTTAACGGAAAAACTGCTGGCAGATAACCTGCAGAGCAAAACGAGGACAGACCCCGACAGGGTGAGAGGGCAACCTGAAGACGTTGACAAGCAAAAACTGGCAACCTTTAAGGGCTGGCAGAAACAGGTCAAAGCCTATGCTTACAAGAAACGGCAGGATTTGCTTGCAGAATTGATAGCAAAAGGCAAAGACCGTCGCAAGGCTGAGGTAGAAGCTGACAAACCATTGGCTCCTACCTTGGTTGCTGGGATAATGGCAGAGCTCTTGACTGTTTGCAGAATTGAGAGTGATGAAGGGGACAAGCCGGTCTATTTCTATGATCCTGATAAGGGGATTTATCGTCATGATAAGGAATTTTTGAGGGATTTTATCTACGTTATCGAAAACCGCCACAACGAGCGGCGAGCCAATGACTGTATTTATTTTCTGACTAGAAAAGCTCCGTATCGTAAACTTGAAGACAATCCAGACTTGGTCATCGTTGGCAACGGTCTCTATAACAGGAAGAGCCGTCAACTGCTCCCTTATACACCTGAAAAAGTGTTTACGAGCAAGATTGCCACTAATTACACACCGATCGCCAAGAGCCCATCTATCAAGGGCTGGGCGTTTGAAGACTGGTTACTTGACCTATTTGACGGTAACAAAGAGCTTTACCAACTAGCCTTACAGTTGTTAAATGCTGTTGTCCGTGGGGAAAGTTTGGGTAAGATGTTTTGGTTTGTGGGGGCTGGTGGAACTGGTAAAGGGACACTACAGGAGCTTTTTATCAACCTAGTAGGCAGGCAGAACATCGCTAGTATCAAAATCACAGATTTAGACCTTAACAATCGTTTTACCCTAGCACAAGCTATCGGTAAACAGGCGATTATAGGTGACGATGTGCAGGCTGGGGCAGTCATCAAGGACACGTCAAAGCTTTTCAGCCTAGTAGGTGGGGACACTGTCAGCGTTGAGAAAAAGGGTAAGGATGCCTATAGTACTTTTATCAAGACAGTGGTTATCCAATCGACTAACGAACTCCCAAAGGTCAAAGGGGACTACCAAGCCATCAGACGGCGTATGGTGATTTTACCGTTTACCAAACGGTTTGCAGGTAGACCTAACCGAGCCATCAAGAGCGATTATATCAAACGCTCCGAGGTGCTGGAGTATGTGCTAAAACTGGTGATTGACCTAGACTATGGGGACTTTATCAGTCCTAAAATTTCACAAGAATTGTTAGACGACTACCAGCAGGCGCTTGATCCCGTGCTAGTATTTGCCCAAGAGCTTTTTGACCAGCCACAATCCAGTTTTTTTCCTAATGATTTTGTTTGGTGGTGCTTTGCCAAGTATGCGGAATACCACAATCATAGTCATCAGTACACAAGCCAAGGATTAAATACCGCCTTTCCAAAGTACCTACCCGATGACTGGGAAAAAGCCCCTTACCCTGTCAGTTTACCGACAGGGGCGGAATTGCCCAAGGGGTTCTATCCCCAGGAAGACATGCCGCCCTATTTGCCTAATACTTACGCCCCAGCGAGAACAAAGCGCCAACGGGGCTATAGGCGAAAGAATAAGTAAGTCACTACACACCAAGGCAGTCACTACGCTTTTTACTACGCTTAAAAAAACAAGTGTAGTGAAAAAAATCCAGACACAGCAAGGCTTTACCCTTATTTACTACACCTACTACACTTATTTAAGGGGTGTAGTAAATAAAGAAAAGCGTTCCTCTCTTTTTTAGAAAATACAGGGACTAGAAAGCAAGTGTAGTAAGTGTAGTGAAACGCTCGGAAACCTAGTAAAATCAAGGGTTTTAGCTACTACGCTTGCCAAAAAAAGCGTAGTGAGGGCGTAGTGAATCAGCTGAAAAGTGTAGCAAAAAACTGATACGCCTGAGGAGAACAATATGACATCTAAAATCAAAATGAAAAAGAAAAGACCTTTTATCTGGGGTTCAGCTTTTAACAATGGATACAAAACTGCAACAATCGTTAATGAATTGTCTAGTAAATACGGAACCAAAATAAAAGACTTTATAGATAAGGAGTTGCAACATAACAAAGATAATACCGTTACTTTTGACAGCAATTTTTATAATCGCGGTGAAAAACAAGGTATCGAAAGAACCGACTTGATGCAATTAAAAGCAGCTATGAAGGATAAAGGGCGTTTGATTGGCAACAAAGCTTATTTTAACAAAGCTAGTCATCAAAAGAGCCAAAACAAGAAAAAACAAAGCAACCAATGGAGCAGCCCATTTAGAAAATTCATAAAGAAAGAGGAATAACATGAACATTTTTAATTTATATAAACAGCCTAACGAAACAAAAGCATCGATTGAAGAAACGAAATTACTCGCTAGAGAACTTGAGTACGAGGCAAAACTCTATGGAACCCCCAAAAAAGTAGGTTATAAAAACAGTATAGATTTCGGCTTTATTTTGTTAGAGGTAGCTCCGAGATTAGCATCACTAAAAGGCGAAAGACAAAAGAAACAAGTTGAAACTAGAACAGCAGAATTGATGGATTTGTCAAGTGAAATGGAGCGTTTAATTGCTAATTTTCGTTACAAAATTCACCACCTCAATGGTGAAGATTATATTACTTCTCCTGAAAAACGCCGATTAAGTTCCGAATTAAGAAAACAAGTAGGCAAAGAAACAGATAAGATATCTGAAAATCTAGGTAAGAAGACAAAAGAGTGGTTGAAAGACATACGTCAATTACTGGAAGAACATTGCGACAAACTATCAAACTATTACCCAGAATCAGAAGTATCCATACTACATAAAGTATATGAAACTACAGATACTCTACTGTCATCTCTTGAATATTCTGAATACAAGCCAATTTTTAAAGAACATGGTATTCTGTCACTGAAGACCTGGCTGGATCGTATATACACTGCAGCGCCACCATTTGACAAAAGGAATATAGAGTATTACTCTAATTTAGGAGAACGAGAGAGTTATAGCCGCCTGATGCATCAGTTAAAAATTGAGGTAACAGGTAGAGAGAACTTTTATTACGAGGAGGGGTTACGGGCAGTAGAACAACAGGCACAAAAAGAAGGTTCAGACTCAACCAGCTACAAGGCAAGATACTATGAGCGTAAACGTCATGAAGAAGATCAAAAAGCTCTAAAACAACACTACTATGGTCATGACAAAGATAACATCAACGGACTTCCGTTTGAAGAATACGTCCAAAATAAAATTAAATCTATTTTTGACAGTACAGAAACGGTTATCACTTATGAACTGGATATGTAAAATTTAATATAAAAGAGGGAGGTTATCCCTCTTTTATATTAACCCAAAAGGAAACATATTGAAAAAGTGTTGCATTGTATTTTTAGAAAATCAAGTAGAAGCCTTGCAGGGACTAGCGTTATGAGCTATTTAGAAAAGGAAACAGAATGTAAGATATGTTGCATTTTTTAGATATAAAATAATGCTAAAAAAACCTGAAAAAACCAGCCTAAATAGCTTGAATTTTAGTATCATTTATTGCGCCTTTTTTCCCTTTTTGCGTGTTTAGTCTGTTAGAATGATAGTATGAAATAGTGAGCGAGCAGTTGCTTGCTCTTTTTTTATGGGGGTCGTATGAGAAAGACAAGGCTTAAGGCGCTAGAGCGTGACCATTTTCAGTGTGTTTGGTGTCGTAAAGATGGCATACTGACAACGAAACGGCTTGAGGCAGACCACATAGAGGAGCTAGACAAGCGACCAGATCTGGCATACAGCCTTGACAACCTGAGGACGCTGTGTCGCGACTGTCACAACAAGAGACATAATAGATATCAAAGAAAAAAAAGACAGTGGCAAGACGAGCGATTTGAGTGGTAAAACAAGCATAATTGACAGGATTGTCAAGATTGTGAGCCATATAACATCCCCCCCGGTCAAAGCAAATTCGGCGTTTTCTCAATGCGGAAAACCGGCGGATACTTTTCTGACCAAAAAGATGCCTTTTACGTGCATTAGGGGGGGAGGCTATTTACTCTTACTAAAATCTATCACTAAGTAAAGATAACGATTTAATATAAACTAGCACAGTTTACACCGTGCTAGTTTCTTGCCTGCTGAACTCGTTTTTTGTCTGGTTTTTTATTTTTTAGGAACGTTTTTCCTTGTGTGGCTTGCGTTTTGCGTGTCTGTTTTAGGAACTTTTTAAGAACTTTGGCTATTCTTTTATGACCTATAACTATATACCTAAATTTTAATAACCTTGATTTTATGCGGTTTATATCCTATATCTTGCTTTATGATAAGACGTTTCTGATAGAATAGACCTATCAACTAAAGGAGGTTATCAAATGTTTGATAAATTAGATGCAAAATTAGACCAAGTGACTGGCTCAGCCAAAGAATTAGCTGGTAAGGTTCTTGGCGATAAAAAATTAGAAACAGAAGGCATTGTTGACAACCTTGTCGGCAAGGCTAAAGAAGTTGCAGCAGATGCTAAAAAAGGCTTAGAAGATGCTGTTGAGAAGTCTAAAGACTTGGCCAACGATGCCAAAGAGGCTGTCGAAGGTGCTGTTGAAAGCTTGAAAAACAAGCTTTAATCATAAAAAGAGCCGATAAAGGCTCTTTTTAATGGGGAATAGGATATGCAAGACATTGTTTTAATTCATGGCACATGGTGCTCTGGGAAGGTCTGGGGACGTTTTGCCACTCAACTAGAGCGGTTTGGATGTCGCGTCCACACGCCAAGCCTACGTTATCACGACCTACCTTATGACGAGGTTGCTGAAAAAGTTGGTGCTCTCAGTCTCCAAGATTATACAGATGATTTGGTTGACCTTGTCAACAGTTTAGAACAGCCACCCCTTTTACTGGGGCACTCCTTAGGTTGCTTACTCACTCAGATGGTTGCCGAACGCACGCCTGTCGCTGGGATGATCCTGATGGGACCTGCTCCAACTGCAGATATTTTTTCGCTTTACCCGACGATGATTCGCTGTTTTATCAAGCATTTTCTGCGTTGGGGCTTTTGGAAAAAGGCCATGCCACCTTATAAGGATGAGTTCTTCCGCTACTGCCTCAATGCCCAAGACGACGCCATCAAGGAGGACTTGTTCAAGGATTTGGTACCGGAATCTGGTAAGGTCTATACTCAAATAGCCTTTCCTTTTCTGGATAATAGCCGAGCTGGTCGGGTAGACTTTCATAAAATCTCTTGTCCTGTACTTGTCATCACAGGTAGTGAGGACAAGATGACCGTCTCTGCTATTGCCCGAAAAACTGCTAAAAATCATAAAGACTCTGTACTCGTCTCCATCACGGGAGCTGACCACATGTACGAGTCCGGGAAATTCCAAAATCAGACACTTCGGGTAATCAAGCATTGGCTAACAGATAAAAACTTTATCTAAAATATCTAAAAAGCAGTTGGATACGATGTCCCACTGCTTTTATGTCGATGTCGTGATGATAGCATCTCAGGTCAAATCTTTATTGACGGAAAAAATGTTCCCCAGAATCAGCAGTCGTCGGCATGTGTCCCATTTCAAGATGGTCTTGGTCACTTACTTCACCAAGAATATTAGGAACACCTGCTGGAACGATTGATAAAACAATCCCTCCTTGACGCTCGCCGTTGTTATAGAAGCCAATGGAAGCACCTACACGCCCCGACTCATTAAGATTTTGTGATTCAATCAGATTATACTGATTAGGATCTGACTCTCCTTCTGTCTCAAAAATCAGTTTATCTCCTTCAATCACAACTGTTTTACCGTTGACATTTGCCCAAGTTCCTGCAATTGAGCTAAAGTCTCCAGCCACGATAGCATCCAGATTAAAGGTACTGGTTGTTGCAGTTGAAGACGCCGTTTCAGAAGTTTTTGAAGAACCCGTTTCAGCAGTGGTTGAACCAGTGTCAGTAGCTTTAGAGGTGACCTCAGTCGCTTGTGAGGTGGTCGATTTTTCTTTTGAAGATAACTGACTCGTTTTTGTGACACTTGATGAGGCTGTGGTGGTGGTTGCTTCTTTTTTACCGCAGGCTGTCAAGGTTGCAACGCTGGTTAGAAGACCTAATAGTAGGACGGTTTTTGAAATTTTTGCTACTTTAGACATGAGTGTCATCCTTTCCATAAATAATTTAGTTAATTGGGATATAGCGTCGAACCCCGCTTCGACTGATATAGCTCAGCCATTGGCGCCCTTCCGCCGTCAACGTACGGTCATAGTTAACCGTTTCTCCTGCATAGTAGTGATCAATAGTTGCCGAAGCTAGGCTTGGCTGGTTTTTAATCGGCTGAGTTGTGGTAAAGCGATAGGTGCCACTGGATGGCAAGCTTGGAGCTGGTGCAACTTTTTCAACAACTGTTGTTGTGCCACCCACACCTTTTAATTGCCCATCTGCTTGCTGGTAATAGAGATGAATATGATAAGTGCCTGTGTCAGACTTGTGCTGGCTATTTTTCACAGAAACCTTATAGGTGTTATTCCCTTGAGCTTGTGCGACATACCAGATGATATCGTCCTGTCCGTTCTTATCTGACCAGATCGGCACTTTGACTTCTTTGATGCCTTGAGAATGATTGACATTGGTAATCAGAACATCAAAATCACCGGTTTGATTGTTTTTATTTTGAACGTTAATAGTCCCTGTCGTGATAACAGGTGCCAAATCACGAATGGCAACGTAACTACGGCTACCTTTATAGTTGAGGTAACTAATCCACAGTTTCTGGTCGCTCTCAACCAATTTATCATAGTTGGCTTTTTCACCAACCTCGTAGAAATCCAAATCCGCCGCTGCCTGTTTTGGTTCACTCTTGACACCTGAACGCTGGGTAAAGGTGTAGGTGCCCTGAGCTGGCAAGTTATGTGAGGCCTGAGGTGCTGCTGGTGCTGGGGTTGATGGTGTATTGGTTTTTGAGGTTAAATCCTTAAAATGGATATAGCCTGTAAAACTGCTTTTGTGAACAGTACGGCTATTGTAGGCATAACGTTTACCGTAGTTATATTCTTCTACAGTGACCATGTCACCATTGACCGCAGCAACCCAGGCAACATGCCCGTAGCCCCAGTTATCAGGTGCAGCAGCTGACCAGGCAACCGCGCCTAAAACAGGAGACTCGTCAACACGATAACCTTCTGATCTTGCCCGATTTCCCCAGGCCTCAGCATTGCCATAAGCGCGTGGTAGTTCAAATTTATTGACCGCACTGAGGCGATGAGCAACAAAGGAAGTGCAATTGCGCACATACATGCCCCAATCATCAATGTTGCTATCTGGATCTAAGTTCTTCCATTTTGCTGGGTAGGTATCACCTAGGGCGCCAGCTGCTCTGGTTGATGTTCGAAAAGCGGTGCGACTAGACGGCGTCAGACTCGGCTGAACGGTTTGTCTTGCTGGAGCTGGTTTAGGCTGTTGGTCTGGAGTTTGCTGTTGCTCAGTCACTGGAACTGTTGGTGCTACCGTTTCGGTTGGTTTCGACAATTCCTTCTTGTGGTCTATCGTCTCAACCGTTTTGTCAATAGCAGAGCTCAGCTCTTTTGGATTGGCCACTGTTCCACTCGTTTTTAACGTAGCAACTTCTGCTACGCTAGCTGCTGCGTCAGTTTCTAGTGACTGGGTTGATGGGGTAACTACTGGGGTCTGATATTCAGACCTTTCTTTGGTATCCTGCTGATTCGTCACAACTAGCCCATCTTTTTTGACCTCTTCAAGAGTTGTTTGTGGTGAGTCATTCGTCGCAGACCCAGCTGACGCAATATCTAAACCAGCTACAGGCTCCGACTGGTCAGTGGTAGCCTCTCCGATTTGAACAAGGCTTATTGTTGCCGAATTGGCTGATGAGGAAAGCTCATCAGCTGAAACATGAGCTGCTCCTAAAAAGGTTAAGCTAGCAACCAAAACCGAGCAAGCACCTACAGCATACTTGCGGATAGCAAAGCGATTAAGTTGAGAATGTGTGAACATGTCATCTCCTTTTATTGATTTTTTCTGTTGACACCTAACTATTCGTAAAAGGCCGTTAAAAAAATCAATGTTAAGGAAATTTTTTAGTTCTAGTTTTAACTTAACTTAATAGACTCACCACCCCTCTGTAGAGCCAAAGACCGCCATAGACGAGTACCCCAGAGAGGATATTGGTCAAAATGATCAAGCCTAACAGGCTTAACAAACGTTGCCAGAGAGGCTGAGTTTTCCCTGCTTGGCGTTTACGATAACTGGCATAGAGGCCTGCAAAGATGATGAGGTGCAATAGCAACATACCCAGCAATCCCCACCAGCCCAAAACAAAGGCAGGACCAAAAATGAACATCACATACCAGTACCACAAGGGGCTATTAGGTTGTGAGAGAATTGGCTCAAGCATAGAAACCTCCTGTTTTCTTAGTTACTGACGATTTTAGCGCTCTGCTATTTCCCAAAACATCAAGATAAAAAATATGGACTACTGTTCAGACAAACATTATTTCGCTTTCAGTGCTGATAAAATCTGTGTCCGAATGTCATCAATCCCTTGAGGTGTGCTCGGTAGAAAAATGGTCTGGCTACCAGAACTAGCAAAAGTATTGAGCGTGTCCAGATATTGGTTGGTCAAGAGAATAGACATAATCTGCTCCTCAGTCAAACTGATGTTAGCATCTTTGAGTTCTTGAATAGAATCTGCCAAACCGTCCACGATAGCCTTACGTTGCTCAGCAATACCGACCCCGTGTAGGCGATCTTTTTCAGCCTCTGCCTCAGCAGCAGTTACGATTTTAATCTTGTCTGCATTGGCAAGCTCCTGAGCGGCCACACGTTTACGTTGGGCAGCATTGATTTCGTTCATGGACTGCTTAACTTCGGCATCTGGCTCAACCTTGGTAATTAGGGTTTTGACGATGATGTAGCCGTAGCTGGACATTTCCTCAGCCACCTGATGTTGCACTTCAAGGGCGATTTCGTCTTTTTTCTCAAAGAGTTCGTCCAAGGTTAATTTCGGTACAGAAGAACGCAGGGCATCCTCGATATAGGACTTGATTTGTTCCTCTGGTCGCATGAGTTTATAGTAGGCGTCCATCACGTTTTGTTCATCAACGCGGTACTGGGTCGCGACATTCATGGTCACAAACACGTTGTCGTTGGTCTTGGTTTCCACCACCATATCGTTTTGCAAGACACGCAACTGGATGCGGGCAGCGATATTGTCAATACCAAAGGGTAAACGCAGGTGAATACCTGACGTTGCTGTTTTTTGGTATTTACCAAAGCGCTCGATGATAACCACCGTCTGCTGGCGCACCACATAAAGGGTGCTAGCGATAATCCCTATCACAAAAAATAGGAATAAGATGAGAAAAATGAGTTGAAATGGCATCAAACTGTCCTCCTTTTCATTAGTTATGATGATAGATTTAGTATACGCTTTTTAACAAAAATTTGCAAGTAAAAACCGGTTGCCAGTGTTTAGATGAAGTGTCTCTATGTGGCAAAATAACCAAGGTATGCTATAATAGTCCTTATGGATAAATTGATAAAAACAATCGCAGAAAACGGGGCTTTCCGAGCTTATGTCTTGGACGCCACCGAAACCGTTAGAGCTGCTCAAACCGCTCACCAAACCATGTCATCGTCCACTGTTGCCTTAGGGCGTGCCTTGATTGCTAACCTCATTCTAGCAGCCAACCAAAAAGGAGACAGCAAGGTGACCCTTAAAGTCATCGGTGATAGTTCTTTTGGTCACATCATCTCCGTTGCGGACACCAAGGGGACAGGCAAGGGCTACATTCAAAATCGCGGAGTGGATATTAAAAAGACCTCTACTGGCGAGGTCTTGGTCGGACCTTTCATGGGACAGGGGCATTTCATCGTCATCACTGATTATGGGACAGGCAACCCTTATACCTCAACAACACCACTCATCACAGGTGAAATTGGTGAAGATTTTGCCTACTACCTGACAGAAAGTGAGCAGACCCCATCTGCTGTCGGTCTCAACGTCCTCTTGGACGATAAGGACCAGGTGAAGGTCGCAGGAGGGTTCATGCTCCAAGTCCTGCCTGGTGCCAAGGAAGTTGACATCGCCCGCTTTGAAAAACGCCTGCAAGAGATGCCAGCCATCTCCACCCTCCTCAGTAGTAGCCAACCACTCGATGCTCTGCTATCCGCCATTTATGGCGACGACCCCTATAAACGCCTAAGCGAGGAGCCGATTGCCTTTGCTTGCGATTGCTCTCGCGAGCGCTTCGAGGGGGTGTTGATGACTCTTTCGACCAGCGATTTAAGGGACATGGCAGAGCAGGATCACGGTGCAGAGATTGTCTGTCAGTTCTGCCAGACCACCTACTCCTTTACTGAAAATGACCTAGAAAGATTGATTAATGAGCAAACTTAATTCCTCTTTTATGATTGGGAACGTTGAGATTCCCCACCGTACTGTTTTAGCCCCCATGGCAGGGGTAACCAACTCCGCTTTCCGCACCATCGCTAAGGAGTTTGGTGCAGGGCTAGTGGTCATGGAGATGGTCTCTGATAAAGGGATTCTCTACAACAATGCCAAAACCCTGCACATGCTCCACATTGATGAGAATGAGCACCCCATGTCTATCCAAGTCTTCGGTAGTGATGGGGATAGTCTCGCTCGAGCAGCTGAGTTTTTACAAAAACACACCAAAGCAGATATGTTAGACATCAACATGGGCTGCCCTGTCAACAAAATCGTGAAAAATGAAGCAGGAGCCATCTGGCTCAAAGACCCCGAGAAGATTTACTCTGTCATCAGTACGGTTAAAAAAGCAATTGACATCCCACTGACGGTCAAAATGCGGACAGGCTGGGCAGATAGTTCTCTAGCGGTTGAAAATGCCCTTGCAGCTGAGTCTGCTGGTGTGTCAGCCCTCGCCATGCACGGTCGAACCCGTAAGCAGATGTACACCGGAACCTGCGACCATGAGACCCTGGCTCGGGTAGCCAAGGCCATCACCAAAGTTCCCTTTATCGGTAATGGTGATATTCGCTCCGTTGATGAAGCTAAGTTTATGATTGACGAGGTCGGTGCAGATGCAGTGATGATTGGTCGTGGCGCTCTAAATAACCCTTACCTCTTCACCCAGATTAACCATTATTTCGAGACTGGTGAGGTCTTGCCTGATTTACCTTTTGCGAAAAAACTGGGCATTGCCTATGAGCACCTCAAGCGTTTGGTGGCGCTCAAGGGAGAAAAGGTGGCGGTTCGCGAATTTCGAGGTCTCGCCCCTTACTACCTCCGTGGCACATCTGGCGCCGCCAAAATCCGAGGTAGCGTCGCTAAGGCAGAAACCTTAGAACAAGTTGAAACACTGTTTGCAACTATTGATGGGTTTGCTACGGAGTGATGTCACTGGCTTAACCAACAAGATTTGAACAGTAAAAGAGGCTGACATTGACGTCAGCCTTTTTGATTATTCACAAATTATTGTTCCTATGGCCTTAGAAGAGACCAAAAAGTGATGGGCTTTGCTTTTTCGGAGAAAGACTACTTTTCCACCCCTCAGCTTGTTTTCGCGTTGTCCACAACAATGCCCAACCTAGAAGAACAAAGATGACTAGTAACCATTTATGCTCGTCTGTAAATGGATTATTTCCAAAAGCATGGAGCAAGCTTGGACCGATGACCCACAGATAAGGCAGAACCGAACGCCGAGAAGCTTTGTCAAAAATCAATGTAGCCACACCCAAAGTCATCACAGCAGTTAACAACCAGTGAGAAGCGTAAGCCATATCCAGACGGGAGATTGCCTGACTGATTGGTGAACCTGATTTTTCCACAAAAGTTCCTATAAAATAAGTATGGTCCTCTAACAGTTGGAAACCGAGTCCAACGCCCAACCCTGTTACCAACCACGACACCCGATGGCGCAACGAAAACAGGACAATAACAAGCAGGGCTACGCCCATTTTCAGCGTTTCTTCAACAATTGGCGGAGCAATACTTGCTGCCCAAGCATCTAATACGGTATTGTTGCCTAAAAGCTGCTTAAGCACCGCAATCAATTGAAAATTGAGTAATCCTGACAGGGAACCAATTGCTCCTGCACCTACCAAGATAGCAATCGGCAAAATCCAAGCGGGCTGATGATGTTTTTTCAAATAATGCCTTGCCAAAACTATCAAAGGCAGGGCATAGGCAATGAATAGAATCCCCCATGCGCTAAGGAGTTGAACAATCTGCGACCCGTTTAACCCAATACTGATAACAATAAATGCTTCATAGACCAGCCCAAGACCAACAATCAGCAGCAAAAAAATGCTCAATAGTTTTTTCATGATGTTCCTCCGTTTTATGTTTTTGTATTGTCATTGTAAGGCAATCGTCTTAAAGAAACCTTAATGGCCTTCATGACACCAACAACTCATCACGACAATCAAAAAAGAACAGCTACCTGTATAATAAGTAGCTGTTCTCTTTTTATGCCGTCACTATAAATTTTAGTTTCTCGTTTGTGTAGCTAATTTTGAGCGTATTGCCTGCAACTAGGTCACCTGACAAGAGGAGTTCTGCCAACTTGTCCTCCACCTTGGTTTGCAAGGTTCGACGCAAGGGACGAGCACCCAATGTGGCATCATAACCCGCAGTCGCCAAGTGCGACAGGGCTGATTTCTGGATTTTGAGTGTTATCCCCTGTTCTGCCAGATGGTTAACGAGTGGTTTTACCATAATCTTGACGATGGCTTGCATATCATCTTCGGTTAAGCTGTGGAAGACCAGTTGCTCATCAATCCGATTGAGAAATTCTGGGCGATAAGCTTTTTTCACTTCTTCAGCAATCCGCTGTGCCATGGCGTGATGGTTATGTGCCATTGATTTTGCCCCAAAACCAACTGTCTTATCGTCACGCAAAGCTGTCGCTCCGAGGTTTGAAGTCATAATGATTAAGGTATTTGAAAAATCAACTTTTCGTCCCTTAGTATCGGTTAGCTGACCATCATCCAAAATCTGTAGGAACATGTTGAACACATCTGGGTGTGCTTTTTCAATTTCGTCAAAGAGAAGGACAGCATAGGGCTTGTTGCGTACCTTTTCAGTCAATTCACCGCCTTCATCATAACCGACGTAGCCAGGAGGCGCACCGTTTAGGCGACTAGCTGCAAATTTCTCCATGTACTCGCTCATGTCAAAACGAATCAGAGCCTGCTCATCATCAAACAGAACTTCAGCCAAGGCCTTGGCAAGCTCAGTCTTGCCGACACCAGTTGGACCGAGGAACATAAAGGAGCCAATTGGGCGTTTGCCAAGCCTAATCCCTGACTGATTGCGACGGATAGCACGGCTGATCGCTGATACGGCTTCATCTTGACCGATCACGCGCTTATGCAACTCTTGCTCTAACTGCAAGTATTTCTGGCTATCCGCCTGTGTCATCTTGCTAACAGGGATCCCAGATAGTTTGCTGAGGGTCAGCAGAATATCTTCTGTCGTGACCTGAGTAGGGCGTACTGGCTCTTTGACCTCAGCTAAGGCTGCCTTCAACTGCTTAAAGTCACCTGCTATAAGGGCTTCATCAGCCACAGACAAAAGGGGCTGTTCCTCTTGCTGGACCATCTGCTGCACCATAGCACTCGCTTCATCTAACAAATCAATGGCTGAATCAGGGAGCTGCTTGCTGGTTAAATACCGCTTCGCATATTTCACAGCAGTCTCCAGAGCTTCATCACTGATTGTTACACGGTGATAGCGCTCATAACTCTCACGGATTCCTTTGAGAATAGCCAAGCTATCAGCCAAACTAGGCTCATCAACAATAATTTTCGCAAAACGGCGTGCAATAGCGGCATCCTTTTCAATGTGTTTTTGGTACTCATTGAGTGTCGTTGCCCCAACCAAATGCAGAGTGCCACGAGATAGAGCAGGTTTCAAAATGTTAGCGGTATCAAGTGTGCTGTCAATGCCTGAACCTGACCCCATAATGGTATGCAGCTCATCAATGAAGAGAATAATATCGCCTGCTGTCTCAATTTCCTCAATGATTTTTTCCATTCGCTCCTCAAAATCACCACGAAAACGAGTGCCAGCAATAACACTCATCATATCAAGCTCCAGCACACGTTTACCCAGTAGCTCATAAGGTACTTCTCCGTGGACAATCCGCTGCGCTAAACCGTAAGCAAGAGCTGTCTTTCCGACACCTGCTTCTCCCACCAAAACAGGATTATTTTTGGTCTTTCTGCTCAGCACCTTAATCATTCGAGTGATTTCCTCATCACGACAGATGATTGGGTCAAGGTTCCCACGTCTAACCTCCTCAGTCAAATCTCGGGTGTAATCTTCCAAATCCCCGACAGGAGTTGTCATGGCTCCGCCCATCATATGAAACTGGCTCATCTTAGCTTTACGCCCATGCTTGAGGTCGTAAATCTCTTTCACTTGGTCCTTGGTCAGTCCAGAATGACCTGCTAAAACATTTCTAAGGGCTGATAGGCGTAAACCAGATGTCTTGCTATTTCCAGAAACAAAGCCAACAGCCTCTAAAATTTGGTAGGGCAAGAGGTCTTTGTTAAGCAACATGGCAAATAGCAGGTGCTGACTACCGATTTCCTTATCATTAACCAAGGTAGCAATTTGTTCCGCATCTTGAAAAAGAAGGCGACTGCCTTTGGATAAGGGCAATAGGTGTTTGGCACTTTTGGGGCGTCTCAATTCAGGTTGTTTCTCTAAAACATGTAGGGCCACGGCTTCAAATTCCTTATAGGAAACAACGTCGTCAAATTCTGCGAACGCTAAACTTGCTACAGAATCAGGAATCACCACCATGGCTAACAATAAATGCCAACTTTCAATAGACTGGCTCTTATACCGTGTTGCCTGATATTGGGCAAAATCAAGAATTTCCTTTAATTTTAATGAGTAATCCATAACCTATCCTTTTCTATCTAAGCGTTGGAGCAGACGGCGCAACATTTCTGCGCGTAGACGTGGTCCTTCAGTGCCTAACAGGTCGTCTGTTGCTAAACTGAGAACAAGCTGGCCTTCTCGTCGTGTGATGAGGTTTTCATCACTTAAATAGTCCAACAACTCAGCAAAAATCTGCTCACTGAGCTGGTCTCCAATGCTTTCCATTAAATTGCAGAGCAAATGGTGCTGGTCTGAGAAGGTCAGCCGCGCAATCCGAATATAACCTCCGCCGCCTCGCTTACTTTCGACCAAGTATCCTCGACTCTCCGTAAAGCGTGTTTTAAGAACATAGTTGATCTGACTAGGCACCACGCGGAAGGTATCCGCTATATGGGAACGCTTGATTTCAGCCATTCCTGTTCTCTCTAAAATTTCTTTTATGTATTCTTCAATATGATCCGATGTGTTTTTTAGTGGCATGCCAACACCCTTTCTTTGGAAATCAGGTGCTTCATGTAAGACCTGATTTCATCTGACTATCTTTGACCATTATACCATAGAATGACCGATTTGCGCCACCACAAGCTACAAACTGCATCAGATAAGGCTTTTCAACTGCTATCGAAACCACTTTAGTCTATTTTAGCACACGAATGGAGTAATAAATTTTTCGATAGACAAGATGAGTTTACGACCTTTGGACAAGGGCTTCCTAAAAAATACCAACTGCGTTTAGAACACGCAAAAAGCCCTCTGGATTGCTCCCGAAGGGCTATAGACCACCAAGTCGTCAGTACCAACCCAAAAAGTCGTGTAAAGCTTCTTCTAGTGATGGAAAAAGGCGCAAGCTGAGGTAGCAAAAAAGGCAAAGTAACGTTAGCAATAGAACTCGTTTTTTCACATTATCATCCTTTCACATGAGTTTATAGGTAGCCCACAATAGCAATGATATGGCAGATAGAGGCGGCGTTAATAAAGAGGTGCCAAATCAGATGATGGTAGGGCATATTTTTCTTACTGTAAAAATACGCCCCTATCGTGTACATCAGGCCACCTGCGACGATCAAGCTGAGAAAGACCGCGTTAGTTGCACGGATAATCTGAGGTAGAAAGAAGACTGCTTGCCAGCCCATGACCAAATAAATGATAAGGCTGAGTTTTGGAATGCGATTTTTGCCTAACACCTTATACAAAATCCCACCGATGACCAAAAACCACTGTAACCCCACCATGAGCCAGCTCTGCCATTTCTCCAAAGCCATCAAAAGGACTGGGGTGTAGGAGCCTGCAATGGCGATAAAAATGCTGGAATGATCGAGGATGCGGAAAACTCGTTTGTGTGGCGAGTCGTAGGCCATGCTGTGGTAGAGGGTCGAGGAGAGAAACATGAGGCTGAGAGCAACGATAAAAACACTGGCACCAAAAGCTAAGGTGACGCCTCCTTTGAGGTAGGTATGAACGGCCACCCAAGGCGATAAGCCCAAAAGCAGTAAAAACATGACACCATGGCTAATAGCATTAGCCAGCTCCTCACCGAACGTCAGGCGTTGCGATAAATTCATACGACCTCCTCTTTATTGTGTTCATTTTATTTTACCATAATAGCTGAGCAAAGAGAGAATTTTACTATCAGCTGGGACATTTATGGTAACTATGTTAAAAAGTTAGACCGGAGCCTAACTTTTATGTCTTATATCAAGCCGATCATCTGCCAGTAGGGAAGGCTGATGAGCAGACCTAAGATATTTAAAATCATATAAACAACAGAGGTTACCATGGCGTGTTTGTTGAGAGCCATCTTATTATTAACAGCGGCTGACGTTGTCAAGTAAGGTGGGTTCATGTAAGGCAAGAACCAGATGTTGATACTTGTCGCTACGATAAAGACCAGAATAACTGGATTGTAAGACAAACCCTCAAAGAATGGAATGAGGATTAAGAGGAAAATGGTACTTGAAGTAATCAAAGACACCAAGATAAACTTAGCCGCATAGATAATCAAGGCTAAGACAACGACTGTTAGGAAGGGATTGTCCAAGAGCGGTGTAATCACACCACTCAAGTTAACCTTGAGCCATTCGCTGACACCGACCAAGCCAAGTACCGTTCCTAAACTCATCGCTGTTCCGATAAAAATTGCCACATCCCAGCCAATTGAATTTTTAAATTCGGCAGGTTTCATGACGCCAAACCCAACGAGAACGCTCAAGCTGATAATAGCTGAAATAGAAGCTGAAATCCCAAGTTGACGTTCCAACACCCAGAAAATCAAGGTGATAGCTAGCACAATTGCAGTGATTTTCTCCTCACGGCTCATCGGTCCCAAATCAGCAATTTGCTTAAGGATTGTCTCCTTGGACATGGTTTGCTCATTTTTGGGTTTATAAAGGAATTGTAGGGCAAAATAACCGCCAACCATGCTCACAAGAGCCCATGGAATAGCCACCTTGAACCAGTCAGCCCAAGCCAACTGAGCTTGAACATTTTCTGGCAATAAGCCTTTGATGGCGTAGTTAATCGACGTTGCACTAAGGAAAACCGCTCCTGATACCAAGAAGCCCCAGACCATGGACATGAAAATCCCTGCACTCTGATCACTGCCTTCTTCATAGCCGAGAGATTCACTGATACTGCGAGAGATTGGGGCTGCAATGGCTCCCTTGGCATTGGTTGATGGAATAGCTGGTGCTACTGCAGTTCCAGCCACAAAGAGTGCCAAACTTTGACCGCCATAGTTTAGCGGGAAAAACCGCATGATGTTCAAGGCCACCCGCTTAACCAGACCTGTTTTCGTTGCCACAGAGCCAATGCCTAGACCTCCGATAACAATCCACCAGGCTGAACCTGAAAAAACACCAAAAGCTTCATTGAACTGAACAATACCAAGACCTGCCCAGAGGGAAATCATGATGAGACCTGTTGCAAAGTTTGGAATCAAGTCTGCAATCCAAAAGACATTGGCCGTCACAACCGTTCCTAAAACCAACATAGCTTCCCTGCTCAACCCTTCTGGAGCTGGTAAAAAGACGACCAGAATTCCTGCTAAAATTCCTAAGATACCTGTTATTAATTTCTTATTCATACGTTCCTCCTATTACTTCTGGGTTAACAGCTGACGCTGGAATAGTCCCGTTAAAGAAGTCGATGACATTTTGTACAGCTCCAAAGGAAAGAGCTTCCGTCGCTTCTACTGTTGTCCCTGCAATGTGGGAAGTGAGAAGTACGTTCGGTGCTGTTAAAATAGGGTTATCTGGCAGTGGCGGTTCAACTTCAAACACGTCCAAAGCAGCACCGGCGATTTCGCCATCTTCTAAAGCCTTAGCAAGGGCAATTTCGTTGACAATGCCGCCACGTCCAGCGTTGATGAGGTAAGCAGTCTCTTTCATCCAACCCAGCTCTTTGGTACTGATAAAGTCGTGCGTTTCAGGTGTCAGAGGCATGCAGATGGAGATAAAATCAGCTTCTTTATAAAGGGTTTTTAAATCCGTTGAAATCTCAATATCGGCTTCCTTGACAAATGGGTCGTAAGCCACAATTGACATCCCTAGAGCCTGTGCAATCTTGCTCAACTCACGTCCGATAGCTCCGTAACCTAAAATCACCAAGCGTTTACCACGGATTTCAGAACCATTGAGACCGTAGGTATTAGCCAGACCAATCAGCGATACGCCATCGCCAGTCATCTTACCTGCACGGAAATGCTGATCAGACTTATAAATCCGACGAGACAATGCCAAAATCATGGTCAGGTGGTATTCTGCCACTGAGTAGGCATTGGCACCATTAACCTTGGCAACCAAAACACCCTGCTGATTAGCACTGGCCAGGTCAATATTGTTGATTCCCGTCGCATGACGAGAAATGAGCTTGAGTTGCTTACTAGCTTCAATAACGCTTGCAGGCATGGGACTAGATCGCAGAATAACTGCATCGGCATCGACAATCTGTTCAGCCATTGTCACAATATCTGTTGCTGGTGAGGTTACCACTTCGAATCCCTTATCAACAAGCAACTGCTCAGCTTTAGAACTAATTGGTTCACTTAACAAAATTTTCGTCATTTGAAACTCCTTTTCATCTTTTTTACAAAATAATTATATCACAAACACAACTGTTAAGCGACCGCTTTCTCAATCATGGAAAAATTATGACATCAGGTTAACAACTACTAGAATTTCTTGTTTTTATGATAAACACAACAACTGTAAGCAGGCGTTATGCTCATTTTTTTATTTTTTTGATATAATAGAAAGGAACTTCTAATTTAGAAAAGGACATTTCATGAAACTGATTTCTTGGAACATTGATTCCCTCAACGCCGCCCTGACATCTGACAGCCCACGGGCTCTGCTGTCTCGAGCGGTGATAGACACGCTCGTCGCTGAAAATGCTGATATCATCGCTATTCAGGAGACCAAATTATCCGACAAGGGACCGACCAAAAAACACTTAGAGGTCCTTGAAAGCTATTTCCCAGACCATGCCATCGTCTGGCGTTCTTCTTGCGAACCAGCTCGTAAGGGGTACGCAGGGACGATGTTTCTCTACCGCAAGGACTTAAATCCAGTCGTGACCTACCCAGAAATTGGCTCACCAACCACCATGGACAGCGAAGGGCGCATCATCACCCTTGAGTTTGATGACTGTTTTGTCACGCAAGTCTACACCCCAAATGCTGGCGATGGTCTCCGTCGCCTGGCTGACCGCCAAATCTGGGACGAAAGATACGCTGACTACCTCGCTAAGCTGGATGCTATCAAACCCGTCCTTGCCACAGGGGATTACAATGTTGCCCACAAGGAAATCGACCTTGCCAACCCCGCCAGCAACCGCCAGTCACCCGGCTTTACTGATGAAGAGCGTGCTGGCTTTACCAATCTGCTGGCAACAGGTTTCACAGATACCTTCCGCCACCTCCACGGTGATGTGACAGGCGCCTACACTTGGTGGGCACAGCGCAGCCGCACCAGCAAAATCAACAACACAGGCTGGAGAATCGACTACTGGCTTGTCAGCAACCGCATCGCTGGCAAGGTCACTAAGTCTGATATGATTGACTCTGGTACTCGCCAAGACCACACTCCAATTGTCATGGAGATTAAGTGGTAAAGTAGCAACACCATCAACACCCCTCAGCAATAAGGCTGAAGGGTGTTTTGTTCTTTAGTCTGCACTAGGCAACGGTGCAAGTCATCCTTGATATTTCTTACCTACTTTGTACCGCGACGTCTGACGCTCAGTAGTCCGAGTGCCGCAAGCATACCGCCAGCACCTAAAACGAGTAAAGCGGGAAAATCACTGGTTTCTGCTTGAGTTGCTGACGCTTTAGGAGAGGAATTTGCGCTCTTCATTTTCTTAGATTCTGTAGTTATTGGATTTTTGGCACGTTCACTCGCTTGGTGATTTTGAGTAATTGCTTGCGCTGTTTCTACATTCCTTGACTGTGGGAAAGCAGCTGATATTTGACTATTTTCATCACTTTTTGTAGCAAATTCTCCAGACAGAGAGAGACTGCTTGTCAGATTATGTTCTGATGGCCTTGTTCTATCAGCATTCATCAAGCGCTGAGCTATGCCAACATTAAGTAAAGCAGCACCATCTGACGAATCTGGAGTAGGAGTTTCAGCATGTTCACTTGAACCGTCTAAATCAGAGCCATCGTCTACCGAGTCAGCTGGCGCATTAGTTGATTCGCCTGCGCTACCTGAATCAGTTCCACTTTCCGATGAATCTTCTGGTGAAGTCGGGGCAGACATATCAGGAGAATCTGGTGCTGGAGTTTCAGTTTGTTCGCCTGCATCCTCTGAACCAGAACCGTTGTCCACCGAGTTAGCTGGCGTATCAGCTGATTCACTTGCGCTATCTGAACCAGCACCACTGTCCGATGAATCTTCTGGTGAGGTCGGAGCGGACACGTCAGGTGTATCAGCACCATCTGACGAATCTGGTGCTGGAGTTTCATCTTGTTTGCCTGCATCCTCTGGGGTCTCAGGGGCTACTGTTGAATCGTCATCTTCTGCTGTACGGTCTTTCAACTTCTCCACCAAGGCCAAGGCGTCGCTAACGTCCTGAACAGTCGCAAACTTATTGGCGAGCACATTTGTTGCATACAACCAAGTATCGTTTTCAATCGTAATTTCTTTAGTGGCTAATAGCTGAGCTAAGGCTGATTTATCAACTGTTCGTGGTTGATAAACTCTGAATTCCTTGATACCTACTTCGTTAGTGCCAGGTTTTCTGGTGACAGATGCAAACTTCACATAACGAGCTTTCTGAGGTCCAAGGTCAAGCGTGACCATTGTCGTCGTGTTTTGGGTAACTTGCTTAACGTCCCTAAAATTAGTCATGTCATCTGACACGGCGATGTTAAAGGCAGTTGCCGCTCTAGAAGCATCAAATACTACCTGTACAGTATCAAAATCAGTTTGTTCACCTAAATCAACGATAAAGTAATCATGGTCATGATTCGATGACTGCCAGCGCCCTTCTGGACCGTCTGTGTCACCATCGGTCAAGCGACCACGATGGTAAGGTTTGATGTGCTGGTTCCAAAAAGCTGACTGATGACGGTAATCATAGACAGGCTTGTGCAAGGCAACATTGACCCGTTCCAGATGTTCATTGCCAACTTCAGTTGCTTCCTGAGTTCGATTATAAACCGTGATAGTTTTGATGTAACCCTCAAATCCCTTGCCGATTTCCTTGATTGGGAGGTTAAATGAGGTTCTAAAGTTCCCACGCGTGCCTAGAGGCAACCCTTCTGTATGACTAAAAGAGGCAATCTGCTCATCGTTCAAGTAAACATTGAGCACTTCTCTGGTCCCTGTTAAGGTCAGTTTGTAGACCTTACCGCTCTCCAGTTTTGGTGCGATGTGTTGTGAATAAAAATAGCGATTAAGATTGAAACCTTCAGCAACTTCACCTGCTTGTGTTCGACCTTTGGCGTTGAGGAACAAAGCCCCATCTTCTGATAAAAGCAAACTCCCCTTGTCAACATTAGTCGGTTTAAAGGTCATCTCAAGGGTGTAAGGCAAGCCCAAGGTCTGCACATCAGTCACCAGATGATTGTCTCCGTCAAATTTTAGCCATTTTTCGCCATCAAGTTCAACGATAGCCGTCCGACCTTCAGAGCGAATCCCCAAGCCGTTGGTTGACAAATCACTGACCTGATTATCCTGAGCATAGGTCGCATCAATATTTAACAGAACTTCTGTCTTTGTCTGGTAAGGCAGGTAATTGTTGCGGAGGCGTGTGGCTTCAAGGGCTTTCTGATACTCCAAAAAACTCCGAGGTGATTTCCCATTCCAAGTCTTAAAACCAATCATAGCGAGAGATTTTTCCAAACGGTAGTATAAATCGCTCTCCTCAATCCCTTCAGCATGTTCATCGCCCCACATCGCTCCCTTGGCTCCTAAAAGTAAGGGCTCGCCCTCCAATGCCTGGCGCTGGTGACTGGCAACATCCAAATTAAACACGTAAGGCTTCCAGTGGTCGAACACATACTGCTCGTTGATGATGTCTTTATGATTACGCCCGGGTGTGACATAGGTGAAGGGCTGTGGCACATTGACCACTCTAAAACCTTCATTGATACGGTCAACACTCACTGATTCGTACTGAGCCCACTCATCAAAGATAATGTCTTTGGAGACTGGGGTATTTCCTTGGAAAATGCTCAACGCTCCCCAAGTTCTGAGTGTTTTACCATGCTCTCTTGCTAATTCATTCAGCTCATTTAGATAGGTTCTAAAGGCTTCTTTATTACCGTTTTTTTGCCAATATTCATCAACACCGAGATGAATATGGTCATAGGTAAAAATACCTGCATCCAGATAACTGTTCAATAATTCTCGCACAAAACGCTTAGCGCGAGCCGTTTCTTCCGGATACACTTGTTCGTTAATGGCTAGCGCTTCTAAATCATTCGGGTGGTGAATGGGTTGACCAAGATAATCAATCTGGTCAGGATTGTTCAAGGCATAGAGTGAATACACCGCCGAATGCCCTGGTGTGTCGAACTCCACCAGTGTGTTGATCCCAGCTACGCCATTTTGAGCTTGGAATTTCTTGAATTCCTCCAAAGAATAGGCAGGATTGCCATAGGTATCACGGTAAAAATCGTACTCTCCCTCATAACGGTCATGCTTAAACGCTGACTTGTTAAGGCTTGGAAATGCGGTAGATTCCAAGCGATGGGCAGCTTCCGTCTTAGCCCATGCTTCAGCACTTGAGCGCGACCCATCCGGCCACTGGTTATCATTGATATGCAGGTGCAATTCATTGAGTTTATACCAGCGAAAGAGGTGGGAAACTTCCTCTAAAAAGTCCTGTCGCATGGGAATCCGAGCCACATCAAGCAACATGCCACGGATGGCATAATTAGGATAATCGCGATAAACACCCTTGGTCAAGTGCCCTTGCGCCTGTAACATCTGAGCAAGGGTCACGGCGGCATAGTTGAAAGCCTTGGCGTCTTTGGCAAAAACGTCAACCTTGTCCCCAATCCGCATCAAGTAGCCCTCGTCTTTTAGGTCATACTCATCCGTAAGTGTGAAACTAATTGTCGCCTGGTCTGCTGGTGCTGAAGACAATTGGTAGCCCAGAATCGTTTGCAGGTCCTTATTAAACAAGGCTGCCTGCTTAGCCAAGCCATCAGCGACATATAAGGTTGATTGTTCGTCTAGGGTCAGAATCCCTTCGCCAGGTAAAAACTCCTGAATGTCCAAAGCTAGCAAAGGCTTAGCATTTGTTCCTGTCACTGTTTCTTGATGGCTAGCAGGGATATGAATGGTCTTATTCATTTTAGATGGGATGACCAACTCACCCGTCGTTTGATGCCTAGCAGCGACAACCATGACCACGTCCATATCATTGAGGCGGTAGGTAGCCAAACGTCCTTGGTTATCCACGACATATTGATTAGCAGAGCCGATAACCTCATAGCTATACTCGTCATCGGTATCTGCCCCAACCAGCACCACACGCCCATCACGAACAATCAGATGAGCTGCTTCTAGCTTGGTGACAGGATCAACAGGTTCTTTAGCGTCTTCTGCCAACCAACCATTGACGCGGATATCCTTGACCGACACCGAATTGCCACCAGCATGGTGATTGATCCGATTGAACTGGAAACGAAGATAGCGATTGACCGCTAAAGGTTGCTCAAATACTAGGCGGTCTGTCAAATCGGCAGCCGTAGCACTGGCAGCTAGATTGGTCGACCGATGAAGCTCTCTAAAGCTCCCCTCTTGACCTGTGGCAGAGGTGAGGAGACTATAGTCTGTCGCATAAACCTTACGAAAAAAATCAATTTCTATAGCAGCTAGCTTGCCATCTGATCCTAAATCAAGCTGTAGCCATTGAGGTGTCTGCATATCGTCTGGACGGTTAGATTGCTTCATCGGCAAGCCTGCCCAACGTGTACTAGCATCCCCATCAAACGCCTGCTCAGGTGACGTGTTCGTCCCTGCCTCCACTCCCGATGCGGTTACTGGACGGTTTAGGGCAATAGCTGTCGCTGGTTTTTCTGGTTCAGTGGTGCTATTAGCAAGCAAGTAACCGTTAAGACGAATATCTTTGACCGAAACAGCATAGCCACTGGCTCCTGCATTCACACGATTGAAACGGATACGGACATGGCGATCGAGGTCTTGTGGTGTTTCTAGAGTAAAGTAATCACTCTGATCTGCAGGACCGTAGTCAGCCAGAGCAGTCCGATGCACGACCTGCCGCCAATCAGCCTCCTGCGCATCCGACTGGCTTGCTGTTAAAACCTCATAATCAGTTGAATAAACGAGACGATAGAAATCAACACGCCCTGAGATCAACTTAGCTTTCTGCCCCAAATCAATCTGCACCCACTGCGGAGTCTGTGGGTCAGTTGCTGAACTCCCCTGTTCTTTCATCTTAGGTGCAGCATAACGTGTCTCAGGATTGTGGTCAAAAGCATAATCGTGGGAAAAACGCTCCAGATCATTCAAATCAACACCTGAACTCATGACCTGCCCTTGTTTATGGTGAATTAAATCTTCAACAAGAGGTTCTCCCTCCTCCAAATTAGCTAGTCGCGTCGATGTTGACAGAGAGGGTTCAGCTAGTTGATTATACTCATCAACTGCTACGGCTCCTAAATTAGTTGTGGTTTCACTGGTCGCTTGCTCTTGAGCAAAGGCAGTGTTGACCCCCAGCAAGAAAGAGCCGATCAGTATAGAACCTGTCCCGACAGCTAATTTTCTGATACCATAACGCTGCCGTTCATCAAATAACCGATGTTTAGCTTTCATCTCACACTTGCTCCTTTTGATGATAATATAGATATTGTAAACGTATACACCATTATTATAAAGCTTACCAAGCAAAAAGTCAACTGATTATATATTGAATTTCCCAACAAAAAACATGCCTACTCTATCAAGTGGCATGTCCTCTATCGTTGATAGCCTCACTTCAGGCGGTCAATCATGACTAAAAAGGGCGGATGATTTTTTTGATTCAGCGGTTGGTAAAGCATAGCGGTAAACACCGTCTGATCTAACTGCTTAACAAAGGCAAGAACACTGTCTTTTTCCATCTCCCCACCCTCGTGACCGTAGTAAATCATTATCGATACTCTACCTCCAACCTCTAGGCGGTCAAGAATTTTTCCCAAAGCACTAATCGTTGTTTCAGGTTGTGTAATAACTGACTTGTCCGCACTAGGTAGATAGCCTAGATTGAAAATAGCTGCCCTCAAGCTGGTTACGTATTGGTCAACTTGCTCATGGCCTGCATGGATAAGGCGTACATTGGTCAAGCCAAGACTAGCCAAGCGCTCTTGAGTCTTGACTAAGGCTAACTCCTGCACATCAAAGGCATAGACCTGACCAGCCAAACCAGCCAGAAAAGCAGTATCATTACCATTACCCATAGTAGCGTCAACTGCTACCGCATCCTTATCTAAAACCTCTGCTAAAAATTCGTGCGACAGATGAATTGGTCGTTGGATCATTTTTTCCTCCAAATACATTGAACTATCGATTCATTTTACCTTATTTTTAGCTAATCTTCTAGTGGTTTAACAAAAAATCCAAAAACTCCTCAAAACTGTGGCTCTGCAAAAGACTTATCCGTGGTAATTGATAGGGATCAGACAGTTTTGATGAGGGAATGCCTGTTTGACCAGTGAAGACCAAATCTGTTTGTAAGGACTTAGCAACAGTCAGGGTATCTGCATTGTGATTGCCATAAGGAGTGGCGATGGTGGTGATGTCCTGTTTCAGGAAATCTTTAAGCCTGTTTTTAGCTGTTATAAGTTCCTGCTCTTGGTCTAATAGGCTTAACTGGCTGAGGCGTGGGTGACTTTTGGTATGGTTTTGGATAGCAAAGCCTGCTTGTTCAATATCTAGCAGTTGCTCTTTGGTTAGGTAGTTTGGTTTATCCACCCAATCACTGACGGCAAAGAGGGTCGCTGTTTGTTCATTTGCAGTGAGGATAGGCAAGACATTGTCATAAAAGTCTGCGGTGATGTCATCAAAGGTTAGTAAAATGGGTTTATCTGGTGCGGGTTGATTGCCTAACAAGATGTTCTTGTAGTCTGCTAGACTCAGCGTCGTGTAGCCTTCTTTTTTGAGGTGGGTCATTTGTGCCTCAAAGAGCGATAGAGGATACTCAAAAGGATCATCTGCAGCTGGTTGTTCAACAACCTTGTGGTAGACCAAGACAGGGATTTTTGTCTGACCGATAGGGCTGGTCATTTGGGTCTTAACAGCTAGTCCATCAAGAACAACCTCGGTGACGTCATTCATCGGGCTATGGTCTTTATAAGGTCTGCCGAGGGCAAATAGTCCAAGAGCTAAAATGGTCAGCGACAAAAGAGTCAGGCTTTTCGTCCAAAATGGGTGATAGACCTGATAGAGAGAAACGACACCGAGTAGGCTCAAACCTGTCAAGCTCCACCAAGGGTGCTCGGTCAACAGAGCAGCAGTTAGTAGCAGGAGGAAGACGATAAGGATTGCTAAGGTTTGTAAAGCTGGTGAGAGATATTTTTTCATGTGAGTTGTCCTTTCAGATTAGTTGCTTAAGACCTTGTCCAAAAAGGCTAAATGCTTGGCATAGACCTCTTGAGCGTAAGGGTTTTTAATGTCCAGCTCAAAGATGTGGTGGAGTTCGATGTCTTTTTTGTCGTAAAACTGGCTCTCAACCCTCACTCCAAGTGCCTTCAAGCGGTCAACCAGCGCCAAATTGGCAGTGGTGAAACTGCCTGTGTTGCCATCGCTGATAAAGCTGGCTGGAAAGTTGGCATCCACATGCTTAACGATTGAGGCTTCTTCGGCAATAGCTGCCTGCTCCACATCCAGCACTTGGAAGTGGGAACGGGCAAGTGGTTGAATGAACCAATCAAAGATTGCCCAACCAGTCTCTAAGCCCACTTGAATATCTGACCAAGAGCTAGCACCAATATAGGCTTTGGGAATGAGTTTTGGGCGTAAAGCCAATGGCTTTGGCATAGTCTTTATTCGTCAAGACAAGTGCTAACTGTCCTGCCAGTTGCCCACCAGCCGAATCGCCTGACAAGATGATGCTATCGGGATCAATACTATAGGTGGCCGCCTGTGCGACGACATCAGCCAGTGCTTGGTCGACTTGTGTGAGACCGTCAGGGTAGTGAGAGCTGGTAGTTGATATTGACCACGTTGTAGCCATCCTTGACATAGCGAAAGAGGTAATTCTCACGGTTCCACTTGTCGCCAGTAGCGTAGCCGCCGCCGTGGATGTAGACCAGCGTTACCTTAGCTTGTGGTGTGGTGTAAATGTCCATGGTGTTGTTGGGCAGATGAGATGGATAGGTTAGGTTGGAGTAGTTGATTCTGCCCTTTGATAGCTTTTCGGTGCGCTGGAGGTCGGCTTCTTTTGGGGGTGTTTTTTCGCTGAACAATAGCGGAGCTTGGCGGGTCATGACGTCTGGGTTGATGACATTGTAGGTTAAAAAGAGGTGACCAACTACAAGACCTAGTAGAGCAAGGCTAGCTAAACCACGTCTGACCTTGCCCCAAACGGTTTGAGGAGCTCTGCCATTTTTCAAAAGATGAGAGAGGACAAGGCTCAGGCCTGTCACGCCTGTCAAGGTCGCTGCCAGCATGGCGAGAGGGTAGCGGTCGCTCCACCAATCGATGACTAGAGCAAGGGAACTTGCCAGGCTGAATCCTTTTTGCCAGAGGGCTTGGCTACGCAGGAAGCGGTAGGTGAGGAGGGCTAGCAGGAATGGAACGATAGTCGCAGGCTGGTGGAAAAGGACATACAGCCCGAGGCTGAGGGTGAGGATGAGGCTGTCGATGAGGTAAAGATAGTTCATAAGAGCGTCCTTTCTAGTTTTGACTGTACAAATGTACCACCGATATGGTAGAATAACAAGAAAAAGCCTGAAAAGGCACCCCTTTTCTGTACAATTTTTATAAAGTGTTTTTGTTAAGCGATAACTCGCTTAACCATAGGTGTTTGGTAATCGAGACTACCGTGAATGCGATGATGGTTCCACCAGTGGA
>NZ_JBGTZB010000015.1:0-52616 GCF_041807825.1 Streptococcus sp. E24BD
TGTCCACTGGTGGAACCATCATCGCATTCACGGTAGTCTCGATTACCAAACACCTATGGTTAAGCGAGTTATCGCTTAACAAAAACACTTTATAAAAATTGTACAGAAAAGGGGTGCCTTTTCAATCTATTGTGTAAATCATGAAATGCCTCCTAGTTAAATCTCTTACCTGCAAGCCATAGGTAAGCATCGTAGCGCTCTTTTACGTGGTCTGTGGTGTTTTCCTCTGCCTTATCAGTTTGTGGGCTAATATCAAGCTCTATATAGCTCTCATAACGCCATAACAAGACGAGAATAACCAAACATACGACAATCAAGATAATACTTTGTGTTGGTGTTAGATTTAGTTCATTTTGCATGTCTTATCTCGCTTGATAGTTGTCAATATAGTTTTGTTGCTGGTCAGAGGTCATAGATAAATAAACACTAACTTCTTCGTGTGTCACTTTTTTATCTACAAAATCCTTGATAAATTGAAATAGATTAGGAGTATTTTCTTTTACCTCTGCTAGAAGTTCATCAAATTCTTGTTGTGTCATGTCGTTTAAATTCATTGCCATACTCCTTGAAAAATTTATCTGATAATTCTGTGTGTTCTGAAACAAGATACTTTAGCCCATTGGTTGCTACTGTCACAAGGGATATTGCTTTAGCTGGGTTAATATCACTAATAGCTATCTCTAAAGTGCTGATAACATTTTCTAGCTTTGTACATAGCAATTCATAGTTACTTAAAATCTTATCGTTCATATTGTCTAATAACCTCCAATTCTTTATCATCATCACAATTTATCAACTTACAAGCGATTAAATCTAAGTCTTTATATAGCTGTTCAGTCATTTCAAAAATAACGCTAAATGTTTGTTTCATTTGATGATGTAAAATTGTGTTATCTGCTCCAGAATTATCAGCAAGTAATAAAGCATTGCCTAGTTGTTGGATAATTTCAATACGTGGGAGCAACTCAGCGATTTGGTTGCCTTGTTGCTTGATGTTTCGTGTGCTTAATGCCATATTTTGATACCTCGTTATCATATTTTCTGGGTAATTGCCTCATGCTCTCGGTCGCCCAACTTGTAAGCATAGGCTGTAATAGGTTCTTTTCAAATTGGTTTCTTGCGTCTGTCATTTTTAAGAGTTATGTCTCTCCGTATGGTCAAGATACCTAAATCATGGTATAATCTAGGTATCAATAAATTACTAAAATCCCTTTAATAACGGCTTGCCTGCTGTTATTGGATTTAGTTTAATTGTGTGAAAAGGCTTGGAAGTTTGGTCGCTATCAAAGCCTTTTTTGTTGCTCTCACGCGCCCACAAGGTGCGTTTTTTTAATCATCTTCTGGGCTATCTGTGGTAAATGCCCATAGTAAAAGGTGTAGTAGTGCTGTTAGTACGCCTATTGTGATACCTCCGTTTTCTGTCTGAATACCATTGTTTTTATATCTTGGTAACTCATGCCTAGGTTAATCATAGCAATAGCCATGTCTTCTAATGCTTGGTATCTGACTAGCTCAGCACTTGTTAAGCTATCAATGCCATTATGTCCGCCACGTTGTGCCATAAGTTGCTTTTTATTCAATCCGCTAGCGCCTTTTAGTAGTAAGTTGTTAACGGTTGGGTGCGCGTGTTTTGGTGCTTGTTCCCATGTTTCTATGCTATCGTGTAAAGTCTTGCGCTTAGGCTTCTCTAAAGCTCTCTGATAGCGAAATTCTGCCACCTCTTGACGTAGTTCAAAGAATGCTTTGACTAGGTTCTTCTTGAACTTTCTAACGGGTTCTGTATTTTTGAGATAGGTTATCAGCAAAGTAGCCTGTTGCTCATTCAAAATATAGGATTTTTTAGGCTGTCCTCTAGTGTCTAATTTATGGATTTCAAATCCAAGTATTCCCAAAGCCTCAAAATCTACTCTATGCTCTCTAATTAAGCGCGTGATGGTGTGGTGTTGTACCTCTGCGCATTCAGCGATTATATCGCTTGTTGTATACGGCTCTTTCTTGCCGTCCATGTAAACAATGTTCATTCTGTGCCTCCTAGTTTTCTACTGTCAGCAGTTCATCAATAGTTACACCTAGATAATCAGATACCTTTTGTAAGGTTTCAATATCCGGGCGCTTAGTACGCTCATAGTATAGTGAGATAAGTTCGCTTTTTGATATACCTGTTGCCTCGTGAACGTCACTAACTTTTTTACGTTGTTTTGCCAATATGACACGAAAATTATTATTCATATCGTCAACCCCTCTTTTAATTATTCTATGAAATAATTATCGCACAAAATAATAATATCCAATAAAAAATAAATTGTCAACAAAAAAATTATTCTTCGCGATAATTTTTTGTTGAGTATTCTGGAAGATAATTGTAAAATGAATATAAAGGAGGGATGGTTGTGATAAAAAATAATTTAGCAAATATCTTGAAGACAAAAGAAAAAACAGCTGCATGGCTATCGGTTAAAACTGGGATAACTCCAGCAGCCTTGTCTAAAATTGTTAATAACAGTAGTACAAAAATAGATTACATAACATTAAATAAAATTTGTTTGGCGTTAAAAATAGAGCCCAAGGATTTTTTTGACTTTTTACCCTATGATTATGAAGTAGAAAGTATGTACGAAAATAAAGATATAAAAGTTTCTCTAAAATCATTTGAATTAGATGAAAAACCGAACAGTTCTCAAATAGAGAGCTTAGATTTTTATCAGCATCAAGCTGATAATATAGATATTGAAGTTAGTTGTGATTTTGGGCTAGAAGTTAATTTTATGAATACCCCTATGGGAGATAATTATAGTATCTGGTATATCTCAGCTTACTTTTATGATTTGGATTATAATTCTTTTACTGTTAGCATAGATATTGACGATGATAGTATTGGTTTTCTAAAAAAATATATTGGACCTTATGATAAGGGAGAATTATTCAAAAAAATTAAGCGTGAAATAATTTCAAAAATTCAATCTAATTATTCTGATTGGTTCGAAAATCAATATGGAAAAGTTAGTAAAGAAGAATATGGATTTTTAAAATCATTAGATTGGTGGATTGGTGAAGGTACTCGAGTTTACAAAGTGAATGATGAAGAAATTCAAAAAATGATTGATATTGAAAATAAAGATTAACCCACGCGCCTATATAGGGTTTTATGCTCACATTTTCCAACATTTCAAAATCTGAAAGATAGGTTTTTCTAGGTTTTCTTTCAAGTTTTCTGCGTGCTACACCTTAAAAAATGTCTAGTTTTGTCTAGTTTTGTAAATACGCCTTTCAATGTGTTTCAGCAAATTAGTATTTTTTAGTAAATTGCGCGTGATACAAAATTATCTCACCCTTACCATTTCATAAAGGCGCTCAAATGCTTTGTATAGCGTTTTAACCTCAATCAATATAAATAGACTATCTACCCCAAATAAACGAAAATAGGGGCTTTCTCGTAAGCCTCAGCATGATATAAACCTAATAACTCAAAATCTTTTTAATAACGGCTTGCCTGCTGATGTTTAGAAAGGTTTTTATCATGAAAATCAAACCAATTACAAAGAAAAACGGTACTATCGTGTACCGAGCTAATGTTTACTTAGGTACTGACCAGGTAACGGGTAAGAAAGCTAAAACAAGCGTAACAGGTAGGACAAGAAAAGAGGTTAAGCAAAAAGCAAAGCACGCGCAAGATGAATTCATTTCTAATGGCTACACGGTTACTAAAGTTGTGCCAATAAAGAATTATCAAGAATTGGCTGAGTTATGGCTAGAAAGTTACCAGCTTACGGTAAAGCCTCAGACATTCATAGCAACTAAGAGAATGCTCTATAATCACTTAATACCAGTCTTTGGCGCTTTGAAATTAAATAAGCTATCTGTTAGCTATATTCAAGGTTTTATTAATGATTTATCTAGAGAGTTGGTACATTATGGCGTTGTCCACTCTATCAATAGGCGTGTCTTACAATATGGGGTATCTCTCCAGTTATTGCCATTCAATCCTGCGCGTGATGTTATATTGCCTAAAGTACCAAAAAGGGAAAATAAGGCTATTAAGTTCATAGCTCCAGAAGATTTAAAAGCGTTAATGACTTACATGGAAAAGCTAGCCAATAAGAAATTTAGCCATTTCTTTGATTATGTCTTATACAGCGTTTTACTTGCTACTGGTTGCCGTTTTGGGGAAGTAGTAGCCATAGAATGGTCTGATATTGACCTAGATAACGGTACTATTAGCATAACCAAGAATTACAGTAGGTTATTAAAGTTAATTGGTACGCCAAAAAGTAAAGCAGGGGTAAGGGTCATAAGCATAGACAAGAAAACAATCAATCTGCTACGCCTTTACAAGAATAGGCAACGACAATTATTTATAGAGACTGGGGCGCGTGTTTCTGCTGTGGTGTTTGCGACCGCTACGAAAGAATACCAAAACATGGCGACTAGACAGGACAGTCTGGACAGGCGGTGTGCTGAAATTGCTATCCCTAGATTTACCTTTCACGCTTTCCGACACACTCACGCTAGTTTATTGCTCAATGCTGGTATCAGCTATAAAGAATTACAATATCGTCTAGGTCATGCTACTTTAGCTATGACTATGGATATTTACGGACACCTATCAAAAGACAAAGAAAAAGAGGTTGTTTCCTATTACGAAAAAGCCATAAATTCTTTATAAGTCCACAAAAAGGTGAACAAATTTATATTTTAGAACTCATAGGCTAATTGAAAAGCCTATTAAATCAACGATTACAGACGATAAAGGAGACAATCATGACATTTGAAGAGATTTTACCGGGGCTAAAGGCCAAGAAGAAATACGTTCGTACAGGCTGGGGTGGGGCTGAAAATTATGTCCAGCTCTTTGACACCATTGAGGTCAATGGGCAAAAGCTGGAAGCAACGCCCTACTTTCTCATCCATGTGACGGGTGAGGGAGAGGGCTTCTCCATGTGGAGCCCGACGCCGTGCGATGTGCTGGCGACAGATTGGGTGGAAGTCCATGACTAAAACAGTCCTCGTAACAGGTGTCTCCTCAGGCATCGGTCTGGCTCAAGCTCAGCTATTTTTAGAAAATGGCTGGACAGTTTATGGGGTGGACTGTGTTCTTGCTCCTGACTTGCAGGGAGACTTTCATTTTTTGCGGCTGGATCTGACAGGTGATGTGGCAGGAGTTGTGGATTTTTGTCCCTGTCCAGATGTGTTGTGCCTGACAGCGGGGGTCTTAGACGATTATAAGCCTCATCTGGAGACGACGGAGGCGGACATGGCGCGGATTTTTGCGACCAATGTTTTCAGTGTGACACGGTTGGTCAGTCTCTATCTGCCTCAGATGGTGGCGAGTCAGTCAGGGATCATCATCACCATGTGTTCCATTGCGAGTTTTCTAGCAGGGGGGGGTGGTTCTGCTTACACGGCTAGCAAACACGCCCTTGCAGGCTTTACCAAACAGCTGGCTCTTGACTACGCTCGGGATGGGGTTCAGGTCTTTGGCATTGCCCCAGGAGCGGTGCAGACAGCCATGACGCAGGCAGACTTTGAACCGGGAGGTCTAGCTAGCTGGGTCGCAGATCAAACCCCTATCGGTCGCTATACCCAGCCTCTGGAAATCGCAGAGCTGACCCTCTTTCTCGCCTCTGGCAAAGCCCAATCCATGCAGGGAGAGATTATACGCATTGACGGCGGCTGGGGGTTGAAATAATGCTAAGGATTGCTTTTTAATTACAGAAAATATGGTATAATAGTATTTATAAAGGAGCCGGACGAAACTGAAGTCTGGCTGAGACGAGCAGTTCGATGACGAAATCTTGAAGGAAAAAGATTGTCTACGAGGTTTTAGAGCTGTGCTGTTTCGAATGGCTCCAAAACAAATCAGCCAGAACTCTATGCAGAGCATAAGTTTTAGAGCTGTGCTGTTTCGAATGGCTCCAAAACAGGAGACAAGGTTCAGATAGTCAGAAAGAAGTTTTAGAGCTGTGCTGTTTCGAATGGCTCCAAAACATGGCTTTATTTGAGGCTGACGGCAAGCGTGTTTTAGAGCTGTGCTGTTTCGAATGGCTCCAAAACTAGCAGATACAGATATTGACCTACCTAGTAGTTTTAGAGCTGTGCTGTTTCGAATGGCTCCAAAACAATCGGTTGAGTTGAGAAACTGCGTCCATAGTTTTAGAGCTGTGCTGTTTCGAATGGCTCCAAAACTGGGAGTTTGCCTATATACTCCAGGAGAAAGTTTTAGAGCTGTGCTGTTTCGAATGGCTCCAAAACATTCAAAAACAGCTTACCATGCAGGCTGAGGTTTTAGAGCTGTGCTGTTTCGAATGGCTCCAAAACAAGTGATAGTAAATATAATCTATTGTCGTCGTTTTAGAGCTGTGCTGTTTCGAATGGCTCCAAAACGAACCTGCTAAAAAACACCGAAACAATGTCGTTTTAGAGCTGTGCTGTTTCGAATGGCTCCAAAACCAAGGACCGTATCAAGGCGGCTGAACTGCTGTTTTAGAGCTGTGCTGTTTCGAATGGCTCCAAAACCGAATGGAGGAGCAGGGCTTTTTGTCTCGTGTTTTAGAGCTGTGCTGTTTCGAATGGCTCCAAAACCGCCGTGGGAAGAAAGTTTACGTCATTTATGTTTTAGAGCTGTGCTGTTTCGAATGGCTCCAAAACCTTTGGGCAACTTGACAGAGATACCATTAGTTTTAGAGCTGTGCTGTTTCGAATGGCTCCAAAACTTATCTGGGTGAAGAGTTTGTTGGAAGAGTGTTTTAGAGCTGTGCTGTTTCGAATGGCTCCAAAACCGAATGGAGGAGCAGGGCTTTTTGTCTCGTGTTTTAGAGCTGTGCTGTTTCGAATGGCTCCAAAACTTCTTTCTGACTATCTGAACTGTGTTACCTGTTTTAGAGCTGTGCTGTTTCAAATAGCTGTACATTAATGCTAGCGAGTTTTTGTCTCTCCATAGTCTGAAGAGGCAAGGTTAGAGTGAGTTGGGCTATGAAGTGTTCGATTTGCTGGGAATTGGGGATTGAAATGACAAAATATCTTGAAATTGGCTTTGGCAACCGTTGGTTCATGAGGACAGAATTTGAGGCAAGCGATGGTACAGAGTACGAGGTAAAAGGCTGGGTCAGACCCATAGCACCTCAGTCTATTTACCTTCGTTTTTGGATTGGCTCCCGTGTCTTTATTTGGGATAGTAAAGATGGGATAAAATGCGGTCTAAAGTCGCGTAACTCTCTAAAGTTCATCTTAGGTCTTCGCTCCAAGGCCACTACCCAACCTTAAAGAAACCTTATCAGACTTTTTTGATGGGTAGACTTTTTGCTTTATTTTTGATAGATTAGTATTAGAAAAATAAAACAAAAAGGAGACGCTGATGTCTGATAAAAAAAGTGTATATAGCTTAGCAACAGCTTATGTTGCTGTCATGTTATTGAGTTTTATCTACAATCTCCACATCAAAAGAATTTCCTATCAGGATAGTGGGTTTATTGTAGCTGAGATTCCGTTCTTGCTAGTATTGGTTGCTATGACGAGTTGGTATGTTTGGAAGCATCACGAAAGATTGACTTTGCCGAACGACATCTCTCCTCAGCGCCATTATTTTTTGAGTGGTTTTTTACCGCTAGTGGTGACCTTGATTCTTGTGTGGCTGGGGCAATCTCAATTTAACGTCGCTGTTTTATTGCCTCTTGTTGGAACGTTATTAGTTGGTTTCGGCGAGGAATTTCTCTTCAGAAGAGTGCTTTTGCCTTATTTTCTAAAACAGTTTCCAACTCGAAAAGCTATTATTTATTCGGCACTAGCATTTGGTGCCTTCCATGCCATCAACATTTTTGCCGGTAGCGATATTAAGGCAGTCGTTGCCCAAGTCATTATGACGACTGTACTTGGATTTTACTATGCCCACCTCTACTTGTTTACGCAAAAAATTGCTTGGTGTGCAGTGGATCATGGGCTATGGGACTATATTGTTTTTAACAAAACAGCAGCTTCAACGCCCCTGTTCATGTGGCTGTTGATTGCACAATTGCTACTTCGCATTGTGCTGACCATCATCATGGCACGACGAGTGGCAAAAATCACTAAATGATAACAAATTAAAGAGGAGAAATGATGAAACTAGGATTACTCGGCACAGGCATGATTGTTAAGGAGGTCTTACCTGTTTTAACGACGATTGAGGGCATTGAGCTTGGGGGGATTTTGTCCACGCCACGCAGTTTGGCGACTGCTCAGGAGCTGGCTGGCCAGTATGGGATACCGCTTGCGACCAGCGACTACCAAGACCTCCTGACCAGCTCTGCCATTGACACCATCTACATCGGCACGCCCAATCACACCCACTACGACTATGCCCGTCAGGCACTTCTGGCAAGCAAGCACGTCATCTGCGAGAAGCCTTTTACCCTGCGTGCGCACGAGTTGGAGGATTTGGTGGCCATAGCTGAGCAGCGCAAGCTCTTTTTGCTAGAAGCCATTACCAACCAGTATCTGGGGAATTTCCAGTACATGAAAGAGCGGCTTGCCCAGCTGGGGGACATCAAAATCGTGACCTGCAACTACTCTCAGTATAGCTCCCGCTATGATGCCTTTAAGCGAGGGGAAATTGCTCCAGCTTTCAACCCAGAGATGGGTGGCGGGGCTCTTCGTGACTTAAATATCTACAACATTCATCTGGTCGTGGGGCTTTTTGGCAAGCCCCTGTCAGCCACCTATCTGCCAAATATGGAGCGGGGCGTGGACACGTCAGGTATTTTGACCATGAATTACGGGCAGTTCAAGGCAGTCTGTATCGGGTCAAAAGATAGCTCAGCGGTCATCAGCTCCACCATCCAAGGTGATAAGGGATCGCTGATGGTAAATGGGGCAACCAACGCCATGCCATCAGTTACCCTAACCCTCAATGGGCAGGATAGCCAGACCAGTGACCAAAACAGCCCTCATCATCGCATGTATGCCGAGTTTGTGGCTTTTGAAGAGATGATTCGCACAGGGGATACCACTGTAGCTAAGTCTTCCCTCGATCATAGCCGAGCTGTGATGGCAGTCTTGGAGATGGCGACAAGTGCGAACGGTTAGTCATTCTTTACCTCTTTTTGCTTTACCTTTCAATCACAAAGGCGTATGATAAAGCCATCAATTAATGAAAGAGGTGTTTATCATGGTAGATACACAAGTGATTCGAGACGCCTTGCGCCTCTTGGAAGACCTACAAAGTCAGTTTGCAACAACGGCACCAAATTCTTACGATGACCGTCGTATGCGCGAATTGCTGGATGAGGTACTAGCTATTGTTCGAAAAAGCAAAACAGCAGACAATAAGGTTCTGATTGCTCTTGAGCGTTTTCATAAGAGTTTTTCGGTTTCAGTTGGGCTAGGGGCGGCAGAGCTGACTGAACCTGCTAGGCAAGCTTGGCGAGCCTACGATGCCTTTCACATGGATCAGGTACAAGGCAATCTTCACCTTTACGGTATCGGGATTGGTATCTAGCTTAACACTTTCACTATTTTATGGTATAATGCAAGAGGCTGGGGCAAAAGTCCTAGTTTCTGCATTTTTTATTATAACCAACTAAACAAAACGCAGTGGTTGGGAGTAACTCTCACTGGCTTTGCCAGTTTTAGAGTTGCCCCTGCACAGTTCATTAGGCGCTTTAGCGCCAATGAACCACTGCTAGCGGGCTCTAATACGCTGATTTTATCAGTTTTTACAGCCCTAACGAATGAGGGAAATGTCTTTCCCAAATTTCCAACCTCAAACAGTCATTTTCCTGACCGTTTGAGCTATGCGGAGGTGGGACGACGAAATCGAATTCTTGCGAACTACCGATTTCTGTTTCACTTTCACTCTCTAATTTTATACAGAATTGAGAAACACACATGTCAAATTACGCTATTATCCTCGCAGCGGGTAAAGGAACCCGCATGAAGTCTGATTTGCCCAAGGTCTTGCACAAGGTGGCAGGGATTTCCATGTTGGAGCATGTTTTTCGTGCGGTATCAGCCATCCAGCCTGCAAAGATTCAGACCATTGTCGGTCACAAGGCAGAGCTGGTCGAAGCAGTCTTGGCTGGGCAGTCTGACTTTGCCCTGCAAAGCGAGCAGTTAGGGACAGGGCATGCGGTCATGATGGCAGATCCTGCCTTGGCAGGACTGGAAGGGCATACCTTGGTCATTGCAGGAGATACCCCCTTGATTACAGGAGAGAGCCTGCAAAATCTCATCAATTTCCACATCAGCCACAAAAACGTCGCAACGATTTTGACTGCTCAAGCGGACAATCCTTTTGGATACGGACGGATTATCCGCAATACCGACGGCGAAGTCCTCAAGATTGTCGAGCAAAAAGACGCCAACGACTTCGAGAAGCAAATCAAGGAAATCAACACAGGAACCTATCTCTTTGACAATAAACGCCTCTTTGAAGCCCTGAAGGAGCTCAATACAGATAACGCTCAAGGCGAGTACTACCTGACCGATGTGATTTCTATCTTCCGTCAGGCAGGTGAGAAGGTCGGCGCTTATGTCTTGCGGGACTTTGATGAGAGCCTAGGGGTCAATGACCGCATTGCTCTGGCGACAGCGGAACAAGTCATGCGCAAACGCATCAACGCCTCCCACATGGTGAATGGCGTAACCTTCACCCAACCTGATGCGACCTATATTGATATTGATGTCACGATTGGAGCAGAAGCGGTTATCGAGGCCAATGTCGTTCTCAAGGGACAGACCACCATCGGTGAGCGGGCAGTATTGACCAATGGCACACGGGTGGTGGACAGCCAGATTGGTGCCGATGTAGTGATTAGCAATTCTGACATTGAGCATGCGGTCATCGCAGATTATGTCACCGTCGGCCCTTATGCCCACATTCGCCCAGATTCTAGTCTTGCGACAGGCGTTCATATCGGCAACTTCGTCGAGGTTAAGGGATCGTCTATCGGAGAAAATAGCAAAGCAGGCCACCTGACCTATATTGGCAATGCAGAGGTTGGGTCAGATGTCAATTTCGGTGCAGGCACTATCACGGTCAACTACGATGGCAAGCATAAATTTAAGACGGTGATTGGCAATAACGTCTTTATCGGCAGCAATTCGACCTTGATTGCTCCCTTGACGATCGAAGACAATGCCCTGACAGCGGCTGGATCCACCATTACCAAGGATGTGGGTACAGACACAGTTGCTATCGGACGGGCTCGTCAGGAAAATAAAGATGGCTACGCCAAACGCCTACCCCATCACCCAACCAGCAAATAAGCTCTGCCATTTCTCAACCAATAGGAGACAGCATGGAATTTGAAGAAAAAACTCTCCATCGGGAGACCATTTTTGAAGGTCATATCTTTACTGTAGCGGTTGATGATGTCGAACTGCCAAACGGGCTGGGTCAGACCAAGCGGGAGCTGATTTTCCATAAGGGTGCAGTCTGTGTGCTTGCGGTGACGCCAGAGGAGAAAATCATCCTCGTCAAGCAGTATCGCAAGGCGATAGAGAGCATTAGCTACGAAATCCCAGCAGGTAAGCTGGAAGTCGGTGAGGCGGGTAGCGAAGCAGCGGCAGCCCTGCGCGAGCTGGAAGAAGAGACAGGCTATACCGGTCAGCTGGACTATCTCTATGCCTTTTACTCAGCGATCGGCTTTTGCAATGAAAAGCTGACCCTGTATCTGGCGACGGATTTGGTCAAGGTAGACAATCCCCGTCCAAAAGATGCGGACGAGACCATTGATCTCTTGGAGTTGACCTATGATGAGTGCATGGAGATGGTGCGGTCTGGTCAGATTGTCGATGCCAAGACCATCATTGCTCTTCAGCATTATGCCTTAACACAGGGAGGTCGTCATGGGTAAGCCACTGTTGACCGATGACATGATTGCAGAGGCGCAAAAAGAAGCGAACTGGGACAAGCACACAGAGGTATCAGCTGATCGGGCAACTGGTCAGATTTACAAAAGCCGGCGGATTGAAAACACCAAGCGAGGACTTGTTCGTGCCAAACTCAATCGCCTGCTTGTGGTTGTGATTTTGCTGATACTCGCACTAATTTACGCCATGTTCAAGTTATAGGAGAAAATGATGACCATTGGAATTATTGCAGCCATGCCACAAGAGCTGGCTGAGTTGTTGTTGCATCTGGATAATCGCTTAGACGAGACGGTTCTTGGACGCACCTACCACACAGGTCGCCTCTCTGGTCAATCTGTCGTTCTGGTGCAATCTGGCGTCGGCAAGGTCATGTCAGCCATGTCAGTCGCTGCTTTGGCAGACCATTTTGGGGTGACTGCCGTCATCAATACTGGCTCAGCCGGTGCTGTTGCCCAAGGTCTTGCGGTCGGTGACGTTGTTTTGGCTGACCAGCTGGTCTACCACGATGTCGATTTGACTGCTTTTGGTTATGCCTACGGTCAGATGTCTGGGCAACCCCTTTATTTCGACACGGACGAGCGTTTGCGGTCGGCTTTTTCAGAGGCCATAGCGGAGCAGGATTTGACAAGCAGGGTTGGTCTGATTGCGACAGGAGATAGCTTTATTGCTAGCTCAGCCATCATCCAAGAGATTAAAGCACATTTTCCGCAGGTTTTGGCAGTGGAGATGGAAGGGGCTGCTATCGCCCAGGCAGCTCATAGCCTTGATTTACCAGTGCTTGTGGTGCGTGCCATGAGTGATACAGCAGATCATGAGGCCAATATCAGCTTTGATACCTTTATCATCGAGGCGGGAAAACGTTCTGCCCAGATGGTTTTAGCAGGTCTGGCCAAGCTCTAATATTAAAAATTCATGACAAGGGCTTTTTTTCCGAAAGACTGACACAAAATGATGACATTTTGTGTTTTTTTGTGGTATAATAAGCTAGAATAAGACTATATAAATAAAGTCTTTTATTAAAGTGTTGAAACGGAGAGGTCGAGTTAATGGCTAGAAATGGCTTTTTTACAGGATTAGATATAGGAACCAGCTCGATTAAGGTACTCGTTGCAGAGTTCGTTAATGGTCAGATGAATGTGATTGGGGCTAGTAATGTTCCAAGTGCAGGTGTTAAAGATGGTATCGTGATTGATATTGAAGCAGCAGCAGCAAGCGTGCGTGAGGCGATTGAGCAAGCTGAAGAAAAAGCAGGCGTATCGATTGATAAGGTCAGTGTTGCCCTTCCTGCTCAACAGATTCAGATGGAGCCAACGCAGGGCATGATTCCCATCGCAGGTAGCAGCAAAGAAATCAGAGATGAAGATGTTGAGAATGTTATCAAATCTGCTTTAATGAAAAATGTCGCCCCTGAACGTGAGGTTATCTCATTGATTCCAGAGGAGTTTACGATTGATGGTTTCAAAGGGATTCGTGACCCTCGTGGGATGATGGGAATTCGTCTTGAGATGAGAGGGACACTTTACACAGGACCGTCAACAGTTCTTCATAACCTACGCAAGGCCATCGAACGTGCTGGTCTGAAACTTGAACACACGGTAATTTCTTCTTTAGCCTTGACCGGTGCGATTTTGAACGAAGGCGAACGCGAATTCGGTGCAACTGTTATCGATATGGGGGCTGGACAGACAACCATTTCTGTCATAAAAAATCAACAATTGCAGCATAATGAAGTCTTCCATGAGGGAGGCGACTATGTGACAAAGGATATTTCCAAAGTTCTGAAAACGTCTATTCAGACAGCTGAAACCTTGAAATTTAACTTTGGCAGTGCTGATTTAGAAACGGCTAGTCAAACAGATGTTGTACAGGTTGATGTTGTCGGTTCATCACAACCGCTTGAGGTCACAGAACACTATTTGGCTGAGATTATTGTTGCCCGCATTCGTCATATTTTAGACCGCGTTTATCAGACGCTTAATCAGGCGCGTTTACTTGACATGCCTGGTGGGATAGTTGTGACAGGCGGTGGTGCTATTTTACCAGGTGTGTCTGACTTAGCTCAACAAATTTTCGGTGTTCCTGTGAAGCTTCATATCCCACATCAGGTTGGTGTTCGCAATCCGATATTTTCAACGGTTATCAGCTTGGTTGAGACAGTTGGTCAGATGAGTGATGTTGATATCATTGCTCAGGCGGCCGTATCAGGTGAAGAGTTGCTGAGACGTAAACCAATTGAGGTGACGACTTCACCCTCAACAGTGGAACGTTTAGCAAGCAAAATCTTGCCGATAGAGCCTGCTGTTGCCGAACAAGACAGTGCACGGTCTGACTATTCAGCAACGGAAGAAACGGCGGCACCTAAGAAAAAACTAGGGGACCGTTTCAGAGGACTTTTTGACAATCTCCATCTATTTGATTAAAAGCAGTAAACGAGGTGAATTATGGTATTTTCATTTGATGCGGCATCTGTTCAAGGTGCAGTGATTAAAGTTATCGGTGTTGGTGGTGGCGGTGGCAATGCCATCAACCGTATGATTGATGAAGGTGTAGCAGGCGTGGAGTTTATTGCAGCGAATACTGATATTCAAGCACTCAGCTCGTCTAAGGCTGAAACGGTTATTCAACTTGGGCCAAAATTGACCCGTGGTTTGGGTGCAGGCGGTCAGCCTGAAGTAGGTCGCAAAGCGGCTGAAGAAAGTGAAGAAGTTTTGACAGATGCCCTTGCAGGTGCAGATATGGTCTTTATCACAGCTGGCATGGGCGGTGGCTCAGGTACAGGTGCTGCACCAGTTATCGCACGTATTGCAAAGAGCTTGGGAGCTTTGACTGTTGCGGTTGTGACACGTCCCTTTGGATTTGAGGGCAACAAGCGGAGCACCTTTGCCATTCAAGGGATTGAAGAACTGCGTGAACAAGTTGACACTTTGTTGATTATTTCAAACAATAACTTGCTTGAAATCGTGGACAAGAAGACACCGCTCTTAGAAGCGCTTAGTGAAGCAGACAATGTTCTTCGCCAAGGTGTGCAAGGGATCACTGACCTCATTACCAGTCCAGGCCTCATTAACCTTGACTTTGCCGACGTTAAAACAGTCATGGCAAATAAAGGGAATGCCCTCATGGGTATCGGTATCGGTACTGGGGAAGAGCGCATTGTCGAGGCAGCTCGCAAGGCAATTTACTCTCCGCTTCTTGAGACAACAATTGATGGTTCAGAGGATGTTATCGTCAACGTGACCGGTGGTCTTGACATGACCTTGACAGAAGCAGAAGAAGCTTCTGAAATCGTTGGTCAAGCAGCTGGCAACGGTGTAAACATCTGGTTGGGCACGTCGATTGATGAGAGCATGCGCGATGAAATCCGTGTGACTGTTGTAGCGACAGGTGTTCGCAAAGACAAGGTGAACCAAGTGGCGGGTTTTAATCGTGGACCACGGACATTTGGAGCTCGTCCTGTAGCTCAACAACCAGGTGCCAACTACACAGGTGAACAAGTTAATCGTACAGAACGTTCAACTTTTGATTTGCCTACTAATCGTGAAACAACAGAAACCTTTAGCTCATCAAGACAACAAGGGCAGCATAGTCCAGAAGAATCACCTTTTGGTAACTGGGACTTGAAGCGTGACAATATCGCTCGTCCAAAAGAAGGTCAATTGGACAGTCAATTGTCTGTTTCAACTTTTTCAGACCGCTTTGATGGGGATGACGAGCTAGAGACTCCACCATTCTTCAGAAATCGCTAAACATGACACGGCTACAAACAGAACAGGTCAATCGAGCTGTCCGCTCCGCTATGGAGCGAGCTGGTCGAGCTGATCACGTCACAGTCGTGGCTGTGAGCAAGTATATGGATGTAGAAACCACACAAGATCTTATCAACACGGGCGTTCGCCATTTGGGTGAAAATCGTGTTGATAAGTTTCTTGATAAATACCAGCAGATACATCATCCAGACCTCACATGGCATTTTATCGGTAGTCTTCAACGTCGTAAAGTTAAAGATGTGATTGATTACATTGATTATTTTCATGCCCTTGATAGCCTAACCTTGGCTCAAGAGATTCAAAAGCGGGCCTCGAAAGTGGTGAAATGCTTTCTTCAGGTTAATATCTCAGGTGAAGAGAGTAAGCACGGTTTTACGCCTCAGGAGGTTTTAGAGGCCTTGCCGACAATCGCAGAGCTGGATAAAATTGAGGTTGTTGGTTTGATGACCATGGCGCCTTTTGAAGCCAGCCCTAACCAACTCCATCAGATTTTTGCAGCGACACGACAGCTGAGAGACCAATTACAAGACAAACAATTAAAGAATATGCCATTGACTGAATTAAGCATGGGAATGAGTGGTGATTTTGCCATCGCTATTCAAGAAGGTGCTAGTTTTGTCCGTATTGGCTCTTTATTCTTTGAGTAAAGGAGAAACCTATGGCATTTCGCGATAGATTTAGCAAAATTATCTCTTATTTTGATACCGATGATGTCAGTGACACTGAAACAGATGTTGATGTAGTGGAACCTGATATTCAACCAAGGCAGGAGGTTAATTTGCCAGAAAAACAAGAAAACGTGAGTTCAAATCGCCCGAAAGCACCAACGACAAAGCCGACTCGTCAGTATCCATCAGCATCAGCAAATTCTCGTTCAGTTGACGATGCTGGACGTGAAGGTAGAGAGCGACTAGTAGGTCCTCGCTTACCAGAGCGACCACAGGCACCTACAAGTAAACCGAGCCAGCCGATTATTCGTCCAAAAGAACAGACGATTAAGCCAGGTCAAACTCAAATCGCTATCAAGCACCCCTTGCGCTATGAAGATGCATCTGCGATTGCAGATGCCTTCACACAGGGGCAATGTCTGCTTGTTGATTTTGAGTATATGCAGGACGATGCGCAAGCGCGTCGTTGTATTGACTTCTTGACAGGTGCTTGTGTCGTTGCTAATGGTACCTTGCAGAGGGTTGGGGCAACCATGTTTTTGCTCACTCCTGAAAATGTTGTTGTTACCATGGAAAATGTTCTATCATCACATCAAGGGATACAAGAAGTTAACTACGATTACGACATGAAGAGGCGATAACGATGGGGCTAGTGATTCGATTTCTACTCTTGACCTTGTCTCTTTACTCTAAATTATTCATTGCGTATGCACTTTTATCATGGCTTCCAAGCTTGTATGACAGCGCAGTGGGACGTTTTGTTCGCTTTCTTGTCGATCCGGTTTTAGCACCGCTTCGTCGGTTCAACTTGCAGTTTGGTGGATTAGACTTTACCGTTTTTCTTGCCCTATTGTTGATTGAGCTTGCCTCTAGTTTCTTATCTTCGTTTTTATATTAAATGGCAAAGCAACTTTATCAACATTTTAATCCTAGCGAATATGAGACTGTCGAGAAGATACTGGACTTAGTCGATCGCTTAGAGACCTATTACTGTCATCAGCTAACGGGGTTTCTTGACCCTAGACAGCAAGAGATTGCTCACAGTATTTTAAGACAAGCTGGGGTCAGGTATTATTCTAGCCAGGACTATTATCCTCTGGAGCAGGCACGCTTTATTTTAGCGCCGGATTATTACCAGTTGGAGTTGACGGATTTTGAGATGGCTCTAGTCGAGATTTCCTATCATGGCAAATTTGCCCAGCTCAGCCATTCCCAAATACTGGGCTCTCTGCTAAACGGTTTAGGATTGAAGCGTCAGGTGATTGGCGACATCATCGTTGCAAAGGGTTATGCTCAAGTTGTCCTAGACCAGCAGATGGCTGATTATGCTGTTCGAGAGACAAGAAAGATGGCAAGAACAGGTGTGCAATTACGCCAAATTGACTTTGAACAGCTGATAAGGTCTGAAGAAAAAACTGCAACAACTCTTTATCTAGTTTCTAGTTTGCGCTTGGATAAACTGGTGGCTCTCTTGACTGGTCAGTCCCGTCAACAAGCGCAGGTGATGATTACCAGTGGTAAAGTTAAGGTTAATCATCGGGAGAGCTTAAAAGTCACGCAAGAGATTGCTATTGGAGATTTATTGAGTATTCGTGGTTCTGGTCGCTATCACTTGACAGAGCATATTGGTATCAGCAAAAGTGGTAAACATAAAGTCATGATTGCCAAAATAGTAAACAGTTAAGGAGGAACATGTGTTAACAGCACTTGATATTAAAGATAAAACATTTCGAAATGAATTTCGCGGTTATCATCGAGATGAGGTCAATGAATTTTTAGACATTGTCATCGATGATTATGAAACCCTAGTTCGCCTTAATCGGGAGCAGGAACAGCGTATCCGTGATTTGGAAGAAAAATTAGCCTACTTTGGGGATATGAAAGAATCTCTGACCCAGTCGGTTATACTGGCCCAAGAAACATCTGAAAAGGTAAAATTGTCTGCGCGTACAGAAGCGGATAACATCCTGAACAAAGCTACTCATGATGCCAAGCAGATGATTGAAGAAGCTAAAGTAAAAGCGAACCAACTGCTTAGAGATGCTTCAGATGACGCCAAGCGAGTGGCTGTTGAGACAGAAGATCTAAAACGCCAGACGCGCATTTTCCATCAACGTCTACAAGCTACAGTAGAAGCACAGCTGGGACTGGTCAATGCTCCTGAGTGGCAGGAGCTGTTGCAACCGACAGTGGTTTATCTGCAAAACTCTGATGCAGCCTTCAAGGAAGTGGTAGAAAAAGTACTTGGTGAGCATGTCCCTGAAATAGATGACACTGCCTCCATTGATGCGACACGCCAGTTTTCTCCAGAAGAAATGGCAGAGCTACAGCGCCGTATTGCAGAAGCTAACGCTCAGTTAGAACAGCAAGGACCAGTTCCTGATGGAACTGTCTCTGGTGACACTCAAACCTTCAAACTGAATATTTAAGCGACATAAAAACACGAACCAATCATGATATGCCAAGCGAGCAGGGGACGGTGCGAGCCCTGCTATCACTGATGATTGGTCCATCATTTTATAGCATTTTGACTGAATGTGAGTAGGTCAGAAGGTTTGGCTAACCTTACTAGCTACATAAGGGACAGAGTCTTTTGACCTGTCTGAAAAAAGGTGGTACCACGAGCTTTCGTCCTTTGAGATGAAGGCTTTTTTTCTTTTTGATAGTTTCTAAAGTAGTCCGAGATGGTAAGTAAACTAGTCTGGAAGTCTGTTTCTGAGAATGCTAAATTTCAGACTTCATTCGTGAGTTAAGAAGTATTGAGAGGCTTGCCTACCAAGGCTAAACCACTGATATAGCTGACCACAACCAAACTATCTCCTAGTCGGATTGCCCTTTAGGGCTCATCGACAATCGTGTAAAGCAACAGAAAGTGAGAACATTATGAAATTAAAAGAAACCCTTAACCTCGGTCAAACAGCCTTTCCTATGCGGGCTGGGTTGCCGACAAAAGAGCCTGAATGGCAAAAAGCTTGGGAAGAAGCCAAGATCTACCAACGCCGTCAGGAGTTAAATGCAGGAAAACCTGCCTTCCATCTCCATGATGGTCCTCCCTATGCTAACGGGAATATCCACGTTGGCCATGCTCTCAATAAGATTTCCAAGGACATCATCGTTCGTAGCAAGTCCATGTCAGGTTTTTCTGCTCCGTATGTTCCAGGTTGGGACACGCATGGTCTGCCGATTGAGCAGGTCTTGTCCAAACAAGGCGTTAAACGCAAGGAGTTAGATCTTGCTACTTATCTCGAAATGTGTCGTGACTATGCCCTGTCGCAGGTGGACAAACAACGAGAGGATTTCAAGCGTCTGGGCGTATCTGCAGACTGGGACAATCCTTATATCACTTTGACACCAGACTTTGAAGCCACTCAGCTCCGTGTCTTTGGTGCGATGGCGGACAAGGGCTATATTTACCGTGGTGCTAAGCCTGTCTATTGGTCATGGTCATCTGAGTCTGCTCTGGCAGAGGCAGAGATTGAATACCACGACCTCGACTCGACCTCGCTCTATTATGCCAATAAGGTCAAGGACGGCAAAGGCGTGCTGGATACGGATACCTACATCGTGGTCTGGACAACGACCCCATTTACCATCACAGCCTCTCGTGGCTTGACTGTCGGACCGGACATGGACTATGTGGTGGTACAGCCAGAAGCTTCTTCTAAAAAGTACCTCCTTGCTGAAGCCTTGGTTGACAAACTGGCAGACAAGTTTGGCTGGGACAGCTTTGCTATTATACAACAGCATAAGGGAGCAGAGCTGGAGTATATCGTGACCGAGCACCCGTGGGATGCCCAAGTGGATGAGCTGGTGATTCTGGGTGACCATGTGACGACCGAGTCTGGTACAGGTGTCGTCCATACGGCACCGAGCTTTGGTGAGGATGACTACAATGTCGGTGTCAAGTACGGTCTTGAGGTCTATGTGACGGTTGACGAGCGTGGGCTGATGAATGAGCTGGCGGGTCCTGATTTTGAGGGGCAGTTTTATGACAAGGTCGTGCCGGCGGTTGTGGAGAAGTTGGGTGATTTGCTTCTTGCCAAGGAAGTCATCAACCACTCTTACCCATTTGACTGGCGGACCAAGAAGCCGATTATCTGGCGGGCAGTACCGCAGTGGTTTGCTTCTGTGTCTAAATTCCGTCAGGACATCCTGGATAATATCGAGAAAACGACCTTCAACCCAAGTTGGGGTAAAACCCGCCTTTACAACATGATCCGTGACCGTGGGGATTGGGTGATCTCCCGTCAACGAGCTTGGGGTGTCCCGCTACCGATTTTCTACGCCGAAGATGGCTCACCAATCCTGAGCAAGGAAGTCACTGACCACGTGGCAGACCTCTTTGAAAAAGAAGGTTCGATTATCTGGTGGAAGCGTGATGCCAAAGACCTCCTGCCAGCAGGCTTTAGCCACCCAGGCTCACCAAACGGGGAGTTTACCAAGGAAACCGACATCATGGACGTCTGGTTTGACTCTGGTAGCTCTTGGAATGGGGTGATGAATGCCCGTGACAACCTTGCCTATCCAGCGGATCTTTACCTTGAAGGCTCAGACCAGTACCGTGGTTGGTTCAACTCGTCTCTAATCACTTCTGTCGCTGTCAATGGGCATGCGCCGTACAAGAGCATTCTCTCTCAAGGTTTTGTCCTTGATGGTAAGGGCGAGAAAATGTCCAAGTCCAAGGGCAATATTATCTCGCCAAACGATGTCGCTAAGCAATACGGGGCTGAGATTCTCCGCCTCTGGGTGACTTCGGTTGATACCTCAAACGACGTGCGGGTATCGATGGACATCCTCGGTCAGGTGTCTGAAACCTACCGTAAAATCCGCAATACCTTGCGTTTCCTACTGGCTAATACCAGCGATTTCAATCCTGCGACAGATACAGTCGCCTTTGATGACCTTCGTAGCGTTGACCAGTACATGACCGTAGCCTTTAATGCGCTTGTGGCAACTGTCCGTGCGGCCTATGACAGCTATGATTTTATGACCATCTATAAGAGCGTGGTCAACTTCATCACGGTTGAATTGTCCGCTTTCTATCTGGATTTTGCCAAGGATGTGGTCTATATCGAAGCGGAAAATAGCACAGCGCGTCGCCAGATGCAGACAGTCTTCTACGATATCTTGGTGAAGCTGACCCAGCTCTTGACCCCAATTTTACCGCACACCGCAGAGGAAATCTGGTCTTATCTGGAGCACGAGACCGCAGACTTTGTTCAGCTGACCGACCTGCCAGAGGCGGTTGAATATGACAATAGCGCCGCTATTTTAGCAGCGTGGACCGACTTTATGGACTTCCGCACCAGAGCCCAAAAAGCCTTGGAAGAAGCCCGCAATGAGAAAATCATCGGTAAATCGCTAGAAGCCCACCTTACGGCTCAAGTGACAGCCAGTGAAAAAGCAGCGCTGGAAGCCCTCAACTGTGATCTAGCCCAGCTTCTTATCGTCTCCAAGCTAACCCTTGTAGAAGCTACTGAAAACAACTTTAGTGTCGAGCGTGCTGCAGGTGAGGTCTGTCAGCGTTGCCGCCGCATTGATGAAACGACCAAAGAGCGTGCCTACGGTGCCACCATCTGTGACCACTGTGCCGCTATCATCGAAGCTGAATTTCCAGAAGCAGTCGCAGAAGGATTTGAAGGGTAAAATAAATAAAAATCAGAGAAATATTATTTCCCTGATTTTTGATATTAGATAGTAACTTTTTACAACACAATAGTTGCCTTGTTTATTGGTAAATAGAAAAATTTAATAGCTTTCTTCTTCGCGAACAGTATAAAATTGCCTGTTTGGTGACTCGAAACTAAAGTTTTTATAAGGTAGTTCGTTTAAGTCACTCACCGCTGGACTAATCGTTTTGACAAGTTGGTAAACCATCTCGATGTTATGAGTGAAAAAGAGCAAATTAGGCTGATTACCAAGCAACTCTGGCGAATACTGTTCAATGAAAGCTGTAGAATAGACCACAAAACTAGTTTGGCTATCCGGTGAGATTTTCATTTCAAATGTCGGAAACTCTAAGATGATATCTTCTTTGACAATGATAAATCCCATCTTACTCCAAAAATTTTTTTCGGCTTCAACATCTGCCACATAAATCATGGTTTTGTATGGATTATTAAACATCATTTCTCCTTTAATCTAGTAAAACTGTCGGTAAACATAAGGATTTTCTGGTGGTGATATGGCAGAGCTTTCTGTGATATCTAAGGCGGGCAGGTAAAAATCTAATCTTTGATTGTAAGCTTTAGTTAGCTGACCACTCACTTGTATCCAAGTATTATCATCATAACTCATTTCATTGCCTTTTGTCAAGAGACCATAAACACCCGAATCAGCGATGCAGTGAATAATGCCAAACCGAAAGAGATACTGCTGCCCTTCGGCTTCGGGGTCCTTGTAGACAAAACCTGAGTAACTGATTGTTTTCCCCATAAAGTGATCTGGGAAAAGGTAAATTAGCTCCATGACTTCCATGTAATTGTCATTGGTAATCGTAATATGGTTTCTCTGCTGGTAGCGCGAGAGGCTCTTTGCCATCTGGAGCTCGTAATTCTTTTTTGTAAAAAATAAGCTAGTATCTGGCTTTAAATACTGAATATCTGTACCATCAGCGCTTTGCAATTGGCTATCCGCATCAACTTCTGCCGCCAAGGGGAACTGATAGCCTTTGCTAGCGACGGTAGTGGCATCAAGAGTGACTGTTGGAATGAAAAAACCAATAAGTAAAGGAATAGCTAAAGTCAGCAGACTTCCCCAGCCCAGCTGTTTATGCTGATGCTTATCTAACTGTTTAACCCATATTATGAGTTGCACCACAGCTAAAATGAAGGAAATTCCCATTGACAAAAAGGCGAGATAAGTGTAGCGGGTATTGATGTATTGATCCAGTTTACCAGTCCAGTAAAGGTACATCCCCAACTCACAGTAACCTGCTAGAATAATAAAACGTTTCATCCAATGACCTCCAAGATAAGACAGTAGATTAAGACAACTCCCCCAGAAACACCGATAAATTGCCCAATGAAGCGCTTTTTGAAGACCCGAAACATGAGTAAGAGATTTTTTATATCGATGATTGGTCCAAAAAGTAAAAATGCAATAACAGGAGGAAGTCCAAAATTTGACATCAAGGAAGCCCCAATAAAGGCATCTGCTTCTGAACAGAGCGACATGACAAAAGCTAGCAGCATCATCAAGAGAATCGCTATCAGCGGATGATTATCAATAGCAAAGAATAACCGAGTAGGGATATAGATTTGCATGCTTGCGGCCAATAAGGCTCCAAAAACCAAGTAACGACCGACATCGAAAATCTCGTCAATAGCATGTGCCAGTGCGGCAAATACTTTTTGTGCGACACTTAGCTGACTATAGTGGTGTAGGTGGGGGATTTCTGCTTGCTTGTCTAGAATATCAGGTTCAAGAACAAAGCCAAGTAAAAGCCCCAAAACAATAGCGACCAGACTTGAGCCCAAGAAACGCAAGAACATGATCCTAAAAGAATGCCCGAAAGCCGAGTACGTTGCAAATAAGACGATGGGGTTAATAACAGGAGCTGTCGCCATAAAGGGAATAGCAGTGTAACTAGGGACCTTTTTTTTGAGAAAACGACCAACAATCGGCACAATACCACACTCACACGATGGAAAAACAAAACCGATAAAGGTACCAAAGATAATGCTAAGCACTTTGTTTTTTGGCAACCAAGATTGAAGACGGTCAGGGGTGACAAAGACATCGATAAAACCAGACAAAATAGCGCCTAAAAAGACAAATGGCAGAGCTTCAATAATGATTGATAAAAAAATGGCAAATAATTGTAAGACTGAATGGGGAAGTTGAGAAAAAATGGTCATAAAATGGACATCTCCTAGCCTCCTTATAATGATTAAACCTATTATACACTAAAAAAGGCTTGTTTAGCTAATAAAAGTTAAACTACTGAGAGAACACAGGGTCGAAAAGAACTATTAAAACGGATGAATGGACAGGTATCATGAATGCTGTTTTTTCTGCTTGAGTCAAAAGGAAGAGTATGCTATGTGAGGAATATTGCTTATTAGGACAGCTAACCTGATGGCAAGCGACAGTCAACGATTCAGCTTGTGGTAAAATAGGGGAGATTATTTTCAGATAGGATTTTGTTTGACAGGACTTATTTAATCTGCTAGACTATTGTTAATACTAGACGGAGGTAAGAGGACGTGAACAAGTAAGTCTACTGATAAGTGTTATCTGGTAGGTTTTCCTAGTTTGACTAGGCTTGTTTGTGCGTCCATAGAGTGCCTCTTTTGGCATGATTTTTGACGTATTCCCTACTGGATAAGTAGGGAATTTTATGTTGAGACACACCAAAGGAGGAACGATGTTACAACTGAAAGATGTTACTATTACCCATAAAAAAGATTTACAAGTTATTGTTGAAAACCTATCCTTAGTTGTCAATCCTGGTGACAAACTAGCTATTATCGGTGAGGAGGGGACGGGTAAATCAACCTTAATTCAAGCAATACTTGCCTCTCATCTCACTGAGTCTTATGCTGATGTGACAGGGCATATCAGCAGTCACTTTAACCGTATCGGCTATCTTCCGCAGAGGTTGCCTGAACAGTTGCTAAACCAGACAGTGACAGATTTTATTTATGCCGATATGGCTATTGAACAATTTGATTTTGCTCTTTTTTGGAAGTATGTGGAACGTTTTGATTTACCGATAGAGCGTTTCGAGGAAAAGCAGGAGAGCCTGTCTAGCTTATCTGGCGGTGAAAAAATCAAGTTACAACTTCTCAAGATATTAGTTGGGAATCCTGATCTGTTGGTGCTTGATGAACCAAGTGGAGACTTGGACTTGGCAACCTTGATTTGGTTAGAAGATTTTATTCGACAAACAGATAAGACAGTTATCTTTATCTCTCATGATGAAGAATTATTAGCCAGAGCAGCCAGTCACATTCTTCATTTAGAATTAGTAAAAAAACGCCGTGAGGCTCGCTGGACACTTTATAAGGGGACCTATGATAACTATAAAAAAGAGCGTAGCGAAGCCCTAACAAAACAGCTTCAGGTTGCCACCAAACAGCGAGATGAGTCTGCCAAACGCCTCATGAAAAACCAACAACTGCAACAACGTGTTGAGCATCAGCTGCGTCAGACTAAAAATGATGTCGCTGGGCGTCTTTTAGCTAAGAAGATGAAGTCGTTGAAATCTCAGGCGAAGCGATTTGACCGAGAAAGTCAAGAATTTATAGATTTTCCTGAGGACACGGATAGCATTAACCTTTTCTTTTCTGACGTTACCCCTCTTCCAAAACAAAAAAAACTCTTGTTCTGGGAACACAAGCCTTTATTGACAGGGCAATGCCTTAGTTTGAGCTTACGAGGGCAGGATAGGCTTGCTATTATCGGAAAAAATGGTGTCGGTAAGACAAGATTGCTGATGACTATTAGAGATGAACTGATTGAGCGAGAACATCTTTCAGTGGGCTATATGCCGCAGGACTACCATCAAATCTTGCCAGAACAGACGTCCGCCTTAGAGGTATTAACAGAGCGAGTGAGCGAAGAGGCGGCTAGAAGCCTGTTGGCTAGCCTCCAGTTCACGAGACAGGAAATTCAGCATGCTGTCGGTGAGCTTTCTGGCGGACAAAAGGCCAAACTTTGTCTTGCGAAAATGGTCTTAGAGAAAAACCAGATTATTTTGCTAGATGAACCGACTCGGCATTTGTCTCCGACATCTCAAGAAGAGTTTAGAAGACTCATACAAGCTTATCCGGGTGCCATTATTGTCGTGACGCACGATAGAGCTTTGCTAAACGCTCTGGACTGGCAACTATTAGATTTGGAACATCATTAAAACGGTTGGGAAGTCCAACCGTTTGCTTAGGTATTATCTTGTTTCAATCGCTCGCGCTCCAAACGCAGTTTACGGTTGGGGTTGAGCGTGTTGAACAGCTCCTCTAATTTTTCAGCTGTCCAAACATCAGCAGCTGACACAAAATTACCATTCTTGTCCTTAAAAGATATCGGTTTATCGCCCATGCTTGACCCTCCCTTGATAAGATTTTAGCACAAGTTATTTTGCCATTTACTCAATGAAAAACGAGACGATGAGCGAGAATTTCAGCCAATATATTTGCCATAGCATCAGTCAAAGGAGCCTTTTTTGCAAACAAATCTCTCATTGCTCTTGTTTTTTAGGCAACGCGCTTGATTAGGTTGTTACAGCCTTTGTTTATTTTGTCGCTTCTAGGCTCGCTCTCCAATTTTTAGGCTCGGGTTGATAAGGTCCCACGAAGCCCTACTCGCTTTTTCATTTTAGGGCGAGTAGCTGAAAGAGTCCACTGGACTCTTTCACTAATCCACAAACTCGAACTCAAAGTTGCCGATGCGGACGGTATCACCGTCTTTGGCACCGCGTTCTCGGAGGGCTTCATCGACCCCCATACCACGCAACTGGCGGGCAAATTTCATGATGGATTCGTCGCGTTCCATGTTGGTCATGACAAAGAGGCGTTCCAGTTTTTCACCAGACAGCACCCAAGCCGCATCGTCGTCACGGCTGATGTCAAATGGTCTCTGATCTTCGGTGAAGCCGTAGTAGGCTTCCTCATCCAACATCTCGTCCTCGTTGTAAAGGAGAAACTCGTCTGTCTTGGCCAATAAGTCAGCGGTTGCCTCTAAAAGAGCATCCAACCCCTGATGAGCAATCCCTGAAATTGGAAAAATCTGTGGTAACTCATCAAATTCATCGTAGTTGGCAGCGAGTTGCTCCTTGAAGAGAGCCAGATTGTCCTCAGCCTCTGGCATATCCATCTTGTTGGACACAATAATCTGAGGTCGCTCCATGAGGCGCAGGTTGTAGGTCTCTAGCTCCTTGTTGATGGCGACGTAGTCCTCATAGGGATCTCGCCCCTCACTAGCAGACATGTCAATCACATGAAGAATGACGCGTGTCCGCTCGATGTGACGGAGAAACTGAGTACCCAAGCCCACACCCTGACTAGCACCTTCAATCAGACCTGGTAGGTCAGCCATGGCAAAGCTATCGCCAGACTTGGTTCTGACCATGCCAAGGTTAGGCACGATGGTGGTAAAGTGATAAGCCCCAATTTTAGGCTTAGCTGCAGAAACCACACTGAGCAGGGTTGATTTGCCGACGGACGGGAAACCAACCAGACCAACATCAGCCAAAATCTTCAATTCCAGCTCGAGGTCTCGCTCTTCACCAGGCTCACCATTCTCAGCAATCTCTGGTGCAGGGTTGCGTGGTGTTGCAAAACGAATGTTACCACGCCCTCCGCGACCGCCTTTGGCAACGATAAATTCTTGACCGTGTTCGACCAAGTCTGTGATGACTTTGCCAGTCACTGCGTCCTTGATGGTCGTTCCTTGAGGAACACGCACATAGAGATCCTTAGCGCCCTTGCCGTGCATGCCCTTGGTCATGCCTTTTTCGCCGGATGGGGCCTTAAATTTGCGGTTGTAACGAAAATCCATCAGGGTCCGCAAGCCTTCATCAACGATGAAAATCACATCGCCCCCACGACCGCCATCACCGCCCCAAGGACCGCCATCTGGCACGTATTTCTCACGGCGAAAAGCCACCATTCCATCACCACCACGTCCAGCTTTAACGCTGATTTTGGCAGTATCTAAAAACATACTCATAGTTTAGTTATTCTTTCTTTAGTTGAAGTCTGGTCGGACAAGTACAGCAAGTCTGAGTTTTGCTTCACTTGATGACTTAACTAATCTTGTTAAGCCAATCTGGTCTTTAGCGTGTCGAGCCGACAACTTTCTTGAGCTGTTGCTGCTCTGCTATTGTCCACACCAATGAAAAAACGCTGGGTAGCGTTTTAACGGATGGCTGAATAAGCGCTCAAAATCAAGCTCCCAATGGTTACTAGAACCATCAAAAGAACGACGAAGAGCGTCAAGCGTTCGAACCATGTTTTTTTACGTGGACCTTGATCACCAAAAGCCATGTGTCACCTCATTCATTGTTTACTATACTCTGCCATTTTACCATAATTTTAAAAAAATCGCAAAGCAAAATGCTAAAGTAGCCTCTTAAAATTGGGATATTCAAAGTAGGGAAGCATGGTTTTAGATTGACAAATCAAGGGATAATTGTATATACTAGAGATAAGAAAATCAGTTAACATAAGGAGGTTGGCATGGCAAGGATTTTGGTGACAGGGGGAACAGGCTATATCGGTTCCCATACCTGTGTGGAACTTCTAGAAATCGGGCATCAAGTGATTGTGCTGGACAATCTGCGTAATTCAAACGTTAAAAGTTTAGCTGTTGTTGAAGAATTGACTGGACAGCAGGTCACCTTTTATCAGGGAGATATTCGAGATGCGGAGCTCTTGCGCCAGATTTTTGAAAAAGAAGCGATTGACCATGTGATTCATTTTGCGGGTCTAAAAGCTGTCGGAGAGTCTTCACAGATTCCGCTGGACTATTATGATAACAATATCTCAGGGACAGTTAACTTGCTCAAGGTGATGGCAGATTATGGCTGCAAAAATATCATTTTCAGCTCATCGGCAACTGTTTATGGTAACCCTCATACCGTTCCAATTACGGAAGAATTTCCCTTGTCAGCGACCAATCCTTATGGTCGAACAAAGCTGATGTTGGAAGAGATTCTAACGGACCTCTACCATTCTGACAAGAGTTGGAACATCGTGTTGCTCCGCTATTTTAACCCGATTGGAGCGCATGTATCCGGTGATTTGGGAGAAGATCCACGTGGGATTCCAAACAATCTCCTGCCTTATGTTACCCAAGTGGCTGTTGGAAAACTGAAGCAAGTCAGTGTCTTTGGGGATGATTATGATACCGTTGATGGCACTGGTGTCCGAGATTATATTCATGTGGTGGATTTAGCTAAAGGACACGTTGCTGCTTTGAAGCGCCTAGCACCCGAGACCGGGCTATCGATTTACAACCTTGGGACAGGTCAGGGCTATTCAGTTCTAGAGATTATTCAACAGATGTCAGAAACAGTGGGTCGCGACATTCCTTATCAGATTGTGGCAAGACGTCCAGGGGACATTGCAACTTGCTATGCCAAGGTCGATAAGGCCAGTCGTGAGCTAGGATGGACAGCGACGCTTGGCATCAAGCAGATGTGTGATGACGCCTGGAGATGGCAGAGCAAACACCCTCAAGGGTTTGAAGACTGATGGATGATACAGGGCATTTTGTCCTGTTTTTCATCGTCACCGCTTGTTCGTTTACCAAAACCTCTCCTTGTGGTATAATTGAATATAAAACATCAACAGCTGTTGGAGGAGGTGGTTCGCCTGTTAACCAAGGAAAAAATTGCGGATATCAAGGCTAGTGTTAACATTGTTGATGTGATTAACGAGGTGACGCCGCTTGTTAAACAGGGGAGACAGTTTTTGGGGCTCTGCCCATTTCACAAAGAAAAGACACCCTCTTTCAACGTTTTGGAGGATAAGCAGTTTTATCACTGTTTTGGTTGTGGCAAGTCAGGCGATGTCTTCAAATTCTTGGAAGAGTATCGGCAAGTTAGTTTTACCGAAGCAGCTCACATTTTGGCGGAACGGGCTGGGATTCCTTTAGTCAGGCAGCAGTCGTTACCTCAGCAGCAATCACAGCACCCTCATCAACAGCTCTATGACATCAATCGCGATGCCGCTAAATTTTATCAGGCGGTTCTGATGACAACCACGCAAGGAGCAGCCGCCAAAGCTTACCTTGCTAAGCGAGGCTTGACAGATGAGTTGCTGACGTATTTTGGCATCGGTCTTGCGCCAGATGAGTCTGACTACCTTTATCAAAACCTATCCAAAAAGCATGATGAAAAAACATTGAGTGATTCAGGGCTATTTAACTGGAGTGAGGATCGTGCTTTTGATGCTTTTCGTGATCGGATTATGTTCCCTCTGCTTGATGATAGTGGTCGACCTATTGGATTTTCAGGGCGGATTTGGCGGGACAATGGCAGAGCGAATCAGCAGGCTAAGTATAAAAATACGCGTTCAACGCCCATTTTTAATAAATCCTATGAACTCTACCACTTAGATAAGGCTAAAAGCGTGGCGAAAAAAACAGGTGAACTCTATCTGATGGAAGGGTTCATGGATGTTATCGCTGCTTATCGGGCTGGGGTCACAAACGCTGTAGCGACCATGGGAACAGCTTTGACACCAGAACATATTGCGCACCTAAAGCCTTATATCAAGAAAGTCATTTTAGCCTATGATGGCGATCAGGCTGGGCAAGCTGCTATCGACAAGTCCTTAACTCTGTTAACCAATCTGACAACAGAAATTGTTCGACTGCCTGAACAGCTGGACCCTGATGATTTTTTACAAAAGCATTCTGAAGAAGAATTGGCCCGTTTTCTGACCCAATCCCGAATCAGTCAAGTAGAGTTCTATGCTCACTATTGGTTGCCAGATAATCTAGACAATCTTCAAGCCCAGATTGCTTATGTGGAGCAGATGGCACAGCTCATTGCTCGTGAGTCGTCAATCATAGCTCAGTCTAGTTACTGCCAATTAGTGGCGGATTTGCTGCCTGACTTTGATTATTTTATGGTTGAGCAAGCTGTCAATCAGCAGCGCCTACAGCAACCTGAGCCTAATCGGTCACCTGCTAAGCCCTTGCCTGCTAGCTGGCAGCAGCTTCCTCAAACTTCTTCGCAAAAAGGAGGGCTAGTCAGGGCTGAGCAACAGCTGTTTTATCGCTTATCGACTCAGCATCATCTCTTGCAAGAGTTCAGGTATAACGAGGATTTTGCCTTTGTAACACCCGCTCTTCAAACCTTATATGAGAACTTGTTGGCTGAGGAGGTGATTGACTCCCAGATGCTGTCTGAGCTTTCTGATGACAGTCGACAGGCCTATTATGATGTTCAAGCAGAACATTTTCCAGAGGTCATGCCCGAGGGTGAGATTGAAGAGTTGCTCTACTGGCGGCAACATTATTTGAGCCAGCAAGAACTTGCCCAGCACCAGCGTGCTGTTCGTGAACACAGTAAACAAGGGAATTTGCTAGAGGCAGAAGATGCTCTGGCAGCCCTCATCGCCCAAAAAAGGCGTTTAGAATAGGAGTTTGTATGACAAAACAACAAGACATTTCAACCTTTAACGTTCAAGTTGCAGAATTTATTCGTAAACATAAGGCAGCAGGGACAGCTGTAGACGATGTGGTCACTGAGCAGCTCGTGATTCCCTTTAGCTTGGATGCGGATCAGATTGATGACCTCTTGACAAGACTGACTGACGGTGGTCTTGCGATCACCGATAAGGAAGGCAATCCGTCAACTACCTACCAAATTGAAGAAATCAAACCTGAAGAATTGAGCGACGAAGAATTGCTTGGTAGTAATTCTGCCAAGGTCAATGACCCTGTCCGCATGTACCTCAAGGAAATCGGTGTCGTGCCGCTCTTGTCCAACGAAGAAGAAAAAGAACTGGCTCTCCTGGTTGCGGAAGGCAATGTCGAAGCCAAGCAACGTCTGGCAGAAGCCAACCTGCGTCTAGTGGTGTCCATCGCCAAGCGCTATGTTGGTCGGGGTATGCAGTTCCTCGACTTGATCCAAGAGGGCAACATGGGGCTCATGAAGGCCGTCGATAAGTTTGACTACGCCAAAGGCTTCAAATTTTCAACCTATGCCACTTGGTGGATTCGTCAGGCCATTACCCGTGCCATTGCCGATCAGGCCAGAACCATTCGGATTCCTGTTCACATGGTTGAAACCATCAACAAGCTGGTACGGGAACAACGCAATCTCTTGCAAGAACTAGGAACGGAACCGACACCTGAGCAGATCGCAGAGCGGATGGATATGACTCCTGATAAGGTGCGTGAGATTTTGAAAATTGCTCAAGAACCTGTGTCTCTTGAAACTCCAATCGGCGAAGAAGATGACAGCCATCTGGGCGATTTCATCGAAGATGAAGTGATTGAGAACCCTGTTGACTACACCACGCGCGTGGTGCTGCGCGAGCAATTGGACGAAGTCCTAGATACCCTGACTGACCGCGAGGAAAACGTGCTGCGTCTGCGCTTTGGGCTGGACGATGGCAAGATGCGCACGCTGGAAGATGTGGGCAAGGTCTTTAACGTGACCCGTGAGCGCATTCGTCAAATCGAGGCAAAAGCGCTACGCAAACTCCGCCATCCGTCCCGTAGCAAGCAACTCAAAGACTTTATTGATGAGTGAGAGTGAAACACACATCGGTAGCCTAAGGGAAGGGCTGGATGTCGTCGCCTTACCTCCGCAAGGCTCAAACAGTCAGGGAAGTGACTGTTTGAGGTTGGAAATGAGGGAAGCAATATTTCCCTCATTCTTTTAGGGTTTTCATAGCCTGTAGGGCGTAGAAAGTCCAGCCAACTACTGCGTCATGTTATTTGAGGTAGGCCTGTTTAGCTGATGATAGTCATGGTCTAGAACGATGTCATTATTCTAGAGAACCTTCTGAGCGATGAGCTTAGAAAGTTGGTAGCGAACCGAAGGTAGAAATTGTAACATTTTAGCGTTCAATTTCGTCTGACGAAAGTGTGGCGTTATCGCCTGTCACAACATTATCCGGATTACCCCGAAAAATGTTGGCTAGGGAACCCTTAGCGTTAGAAAGTGCGATTCATGTCAGAAAACCCTTGTACTGCTGAGCGAATCGAAGACAGCTTAAGACCTTAATTTATTCTTTTTGTGCCTGTTTTTTAGGAGTAGATATAATGATAAGCATACGCCCTATGTCTGTGTCTGATATTCCTCAGAAAGCTGCTATCCAATTAGCAATTTTTCAAGAGACCTATCAAGGTTTGGTTGGTGGTGACTACTTAAACTCCCTTAGTTTGCCTCAGCTCATGGAGCGCACGAGGGATAGATTAGACACTGAAACTACTTTTTTGGCCTGGCTGAATCAGGAGCCTATCGGTTTTATGACTTGTCGTCAAGTTTCGGCTGACGAGGGTGAGATTTCAGCGATTGGCATTCTAGCTTCACACCAGAAACAGGGGATAGGCACATTATTGCTAGAGGCAGGGATAAAGCACTTGTCAAACTGTTCAAAAATTTTTCTTTGGGTTTTGGCTGACAATCGCCGAGCTGTTGATTTTTACAACACTCAGGGCTTTACATTGAGTGGCAAGCAAAAAATATTAACAATGGGGAAGCCTTTGTTAGCTGAGGAAACGGTTAAGACACATTAGAAGAGGAAGAGGAAATGGCTTACACGGACCAAGAGATTGAAGACATCAAAAACCGCATTTTGCAGGCTTTAGAAGAGGTGATCGACCCTGAATTAGGCATTGATATTGTCAATTTAGGACTGGTTTATGAGATTCGCTTTGAGCAAAATGGCCGATCAGAAATTGATATCAGCTTGACGACCATGGGTTGTCCTTTAGCTGATTTGATTACAGACCAGATGTATGATGTGTTGAAAACCATACCAGAGGTGACCTCTTCTGAGGTCAAGTTGGTCTGGTACCCCGCCTGGTCACCTCAGCGCATGAGCCGTTACGCACGTATTGCTCTGGGAATAACATTATAAAGCGATGATAAAAATGAACCTACAGGTGACTTAGGTTCATTTTTTGTTGATCGTTCTTGAGATATTTAACGCATGGTGACAAATTCTTCTGCACCAGTTGGGTGGATAGCAACAGTGTTGTCAAAGTCTGTCTTGGTTGCTCCCATCTTAATCGCCACGGCGAAACCTTGAATCATCTCATCGACCCCATAGCCGATACCGTGAAGACCGACTACTTTCTCCTTGTCACCTGCCACAACCAGCTTCATCTTGCAAATTTGACGATGGCTGGTGACAGCGGTATACATGGAGGTGAAGGTTGAGGTATAGACTTTAATCTGGTCTTCTCCGTAGGTGTTCTTAGCTTCTTCCTCAGTTAAGCCGACAGTGCCGATAGCTGGGTGGCTAAAGACGACAGTGGCAACGTTGGTGTAATCTAGCTTCAATCCTGTTTGACCGTTAAAGAGGCGCTCAGACAAACGACGACCTGCAGCCACGGCAACTGGTGTCAGCTCGATTTTACCATTGACGTCACCTAGAGCGTAGATGCCGTCAATGTTGGTCTCCTCAAACTCGTTAGTCGCAATATAACCACGATTGTTGAGGGCTACGCCAGTGGCCTCCAGATTGAATCCTGAGATGTTTGGTTTGCGACCGATAGCCCAGATGAGGGTATCGACAGTGTAGCTCTGCCCATTTTCCAAAAAAAGTGTCAGGCTACCGTCGGCGTTTTTGACCACCTCTTTAGGCACAGAAAAAGTATGGAGGCTCGGACCGTTTTTAGCCATCTCCTCGACTAGACCGTCGATGATAAAGCTATCAAAGTTCCGCAATGGCGCGTGCTGGCGGACGAAGAGATGGGTCTCTGCCCCCAGGGCGTGGAGGACACCAGCCACTTCAACGGCGATGTAGCCTGCGCCAACAACTGCTACTCGTTTAGGCACGGCATCTAGCTCAAAGAAGCCATCAGAGGTGATGCCATACTCTGCTCCTGGTAGATCAGGAACGACCGCATGACCACCAGTTGCAATTAGGATATGGGGAGCAGTGTAGCGCTCACCGTTGGCTTCAACCGTATGGGCATCAATAAATTTAGCGTAGGCCTGAACTAACTCAACACCGTTGTTGTCAAACCCACGATCGTAAGACACATGGATACGGTCAATGTAGGCCTGGCGGTTAGCTTTTAGCGTCCCAAAATCAAAGTTGTTGGTCGTCACATCGAAACCGTAATCGGCAGCGTAGTGGTTGATGGCTTCGGCCACCTGAGCCCCATACCACATGACTTTTTTAGGGACACAGCCTAGGTTGACACAGGTGCCACCAATATCTTTTGATTCAAATAGGACAACCTTGGCACCGTGCATTGCAGCACGATTGGCAGAAGCGATACCACCACTACCTGCTCCAATCACGATGTAATCATATTCTTTTACCATGAGAACGTCTCCTTACTTTACTAATAAATCTACTTTAGCACAAAAAATCATCGCAGACAATTTTCTGCTACGATTATGATTGTTCATCTGTGGTTAGTCCATCTTTGTGGTCTGATTAGTTAAAGACATTGGCGTAGATGAGATTATCAGCATTGGACTGGAGATGGATGGGCTCAAAGACCCAACGATCGCCCTCGGGGACACTTGTGATGAACCGTCGGGATAAGGTTGAGGTGAAGGTGTTGTTTGTGATGGTAACCTGACCGACCCCTGAGGAGTGTTGCCCAATGCTCCCGCCGTAGGCGACAATCTGACCGTCTGAACCGATATAGGGTAGGAAGTGATTGTTTTGAATTGTAATTTGGTTACTCACCAGTTGGTTAGGGTTGTTGACCTGATAATTTGGGTCGATGGTTTTTAGCATCCCACCATCCCATTCGCCATTGTTTGATGATGCGTCTAGCTGGATAGCTTCTGCAATAAAATTATGGATGCTACGATTGCCAATTTCTGTGACAGTTGTTAGTTCGGGCGCATAGCCTTCAAACACGTTATTTGAAAAGACCGCCTGTTGTACCCCGCCGAGATCAAAAATATGGCTGGATAGTTGCTGTACCATGGTGAAGCGGTTATTAAAAACCTGCCAATCGTAGCCGTGATTGGCCATGAGGATAAACTGATTGCCCTGTGTTAAATCTTTGGCTTCGACTGTTAGCCCCTGCATGGTAAAATGTGAGAGCCCATCGGTTGCTTCAGGGCCTGTTGTCAGACCGAACCAGCGTGCTGAGCCATCAACAACTAAGGTTGTGTCCTGACCACGGAGCTCTACATTTGAGGTCAACGTAATATAATCTGTCTCAGGGGTTTGGCTTCCAATGGCGAAGCGACCAGGAGGAAAGAGCAAACGTGAGCTTGATTTTGTTTTGGCAGCATTCAAAGCCTCTTGTAGAATCTTGTTGTTTTCAGTGGCTGTATTATCCTCACGAAACCCTAAGGTGGTCACCCAAACGAAATCTTCTTCAGCAAGGTCAGTTAGCTGACCGAGGTTTGGGAAAGTGGCATCATAGCGGTATTGCACCTTGCCATCAATCTCTTTGAGTTGGATACCATTGACTTGTCCGTCTTCCTTTTCGCCGTCTTCTGGATGATTGGCAATAGTCACTGTTTCACCGAGACGATAGGCGGTATCAATGGCACGTAATTGAGTTTCGGGGACCCCGCTCATCATCTTGCCTTGGTTATAGCTCAACTCATAGACAATCAGGTTATTCCCATCGATCGTTACTTTTTTACTGGAAATGACCTGCGCTATGTTATTTTTCAGGGTATCTAAGAGAGTGCCGTCGATGTTTTTGTTGGCTGATTTTAAGAGAGTGCCGTCGGTGTTTTTGTTGGCTGATTTAAGGAGAATAACCTGTTGCCCAACTGCAAAAGTAGGTTTTGGGTCTTGTAACTTGATTTGCCAGAGGGTTTTGACACTGGGGGTTTGCCCGTTTTCTATTTGACGAACGACATTGTAAAGGGTAAGTGAGCTGACAAGCAACAGGCTTAGTAAGGTGATGTTGAGAGTTACTTGTCGTCGTCTCCTGACGCGATTGATTCGTTTTGGCACATTTTCCTCCATAGATATAATGACCCTATTGTACCATATTTTAGGAGGTTATGACCGAAAAAGACAGTGACTTTTATCTGTTTGTTCAGTTTTTATCGTGATAACTTTTTAACTTGTTCCATGGCTTAATGTTATGGTATAATAGAGTGATATTCTGCTTAATCAACAAAGAAAGGAGAAGCGGATGCGTCATGTGTTTATCATCGGCAGCAGAGGATTGCCGGCTAAGTATGGTGGCTTTGAGACCTTTGTTGAGGAATTGGTCACTCACCAGCAATCAAAAAACGTGACCTATCATGTCGCCTGTCTGTCTGATAGCGATCATGGCACCCATTTCTTCTACCGAGGGGCAGACTGCTTTACCATCAACCCACCTCAACTGGGAGCAGCACGTGTCATGGCTTATGACTTGATGGCGGTCCGATACGCCCTAAAACTAGTCAAAACAAAAGGCTGGGAGCGTCCGATTTTTTACCTTTTGGGTAATACCATAGGTGGCATCATGCCTCTCTTTGCTCGTCAGATTTGGTCAGTAGGGGGAGTGTTTTACATCAACCCTGACGGTCTGGAATGGCGACGCACTAAGTGGCCGCGTCCTGTTCGTGCCTACCTGAAACTGGCTGAGCGGTTCATGTGCCAGACGGCTGACCTAGTTATCGCTGACAATATCGGTATAGAAGATTACATTAAGCAAGCCTATCCCAAAGCTAAGACGACTTGCATCGCCTATGGCACGACAGTGGAACCAACCCCTCTGACGCCGACAGATGCGCAGGTGCGGGCTTACTTTGACCAGCATAACTTGAGAGAAAAAAATTACTACCTGATCTTGGGGCGTTTTGTCCCTGAAAATAACTACGAAACCATTATTCGCGAGTTTATGGAAAGTCGTACCCAGAGAGATTTGGTCATTATTTGTAACCAAGAGGGCAGTGCTTATTTTGAACGGTTGAAGCAGGCGACAGGATTTGACCGTGATTCTCGGATCAAGTTTGTCGGGACAGTTTATGACAAGCCTCTTGTGGCTTATATCCGCCAGCAGGCCTTTGCCTATATCCATGGTCATGAGGTCGGAGGAACCAATCCTAGTCTGCTAGAAGCCTTAGCACAGACTGACCTAAACTTGGTGTTAGATGTGTCCTTCAACCGCACGGTGGCAGGTCAAAGTAGCCATTACTGGACCAAGCAAGATGGCAGTTTAGCTGGTCTGATTGACGACGTGGATGGTCAGACTGATTTTACAGTTCTGGGACAGATGGCTAAGGGCATTATCCGTGACCAGTACACTTGGGAAAAAATTGTTGGAGAGTATGAGGACTTGTTTTTAAATGAAGGTTAATATTCTCTTATCAACCTACAACGGGGCACGTTTTTTAGCCCAGCAAATCGAGAGCATTCAAGCGCAGACGTATGCTGACTGGCAGCTTCTCATCCGAGATGACGGCTCAAGCGACGATACAAGAACCGTGATAGCAGCATTTGTTGCTAAGGACAGGCGCATCCGCTGGGTCAATCCAGATGAGGAGCGTAATCTGGGTGTTATTAAAAGCTTCTACAGCTTGGTGAAGCATGAGCCTGCAGATGTTTATTTTTTCAGCGATCAAGACGATGTTTGGTTGCCCGATAAGCTGGGAGTGACCCTGTCACAGGCGAAACAAGAAGACATGACTAAACCGCTCCTGGTCTACACAGACCTCAAGGTTGTCAATCAGGAATTAACGGTTCTTCATGAGAGCATGATTGCCACTCAGTCGCATCATGCGAACACCGAGCTCCATCAGGAGTTGACGGAGAATACGGTGACTGGTGGCACCATGATGATTAACCATGCTTTGGCGGAGCTCTGGCAAATAGCTGATGATCTGCTCATGCATGACTGGTATCTGGCTCTAGTAGCCAGCAGCATGGGCAAACTGGTCTATGTTGACCAAGTTACTCAGCTCTATCGTCAGCACGACAACAATGTCCTTGGGGCGAGAACCTGGCGCAAGCGCATGAAAAATTGGCTAAGACCGCAGGTTTTAGTGGCCAAATACTGGTGGCTCATCAAAAGCAGTCAAGCACAGGCGGCGAAACTCCTAGCTCTGCCATTGCCCCAAGACAAAAAAGCAATGGTTGAAGCCTATGTTGGACTGATGAACCAGCCTTTGAGGCAACGCTGGGCGACCTTGTGGCGTTATGGTTTTGCCAAGAACCGCTGGTTTCATACCCTGGTCTTTACGACCCTAATCTTAACCAAGTTTGGTTATTTAAGTGAGAAAAGAGATGAATCTATTTAGCAAAGAACACCGTATCCTCTTGCGGGAGATGGTTAAAACAGACTTTAAGCTCCGTTATCAAGGGAGTGTGATTGGGCATTTGTGGTCAATTTTGAAGCCGATGATGCTTTTTTCTATCATGTATGTGGTCTTTATCCGCTTTTTACGGTTGGATGATGGGACACCACATAATGCTATTGGCGTCTTGTTTGGCATGGTGACGTGGAATTTCTTTGCGGAAGCGACCAATATGGGCATGATGTCTATTGTGTCACGGGGGGATTTGTTGCGTAAGCTCAATTTTCCTAAAGAAATTATCGTCTTATCAGCAGTGGTCGGGGCAGCTATTAACTACAGCATCAACTTGCTTGTTGTTTTGGTCTTTGCTCTACTCAATGGAGTTACACTTAGCTGGTCTGTTCTGGTCTTGGTGCCTCTCTTTCTTGAATTGTTTGTTCTAGCCATAGGATTAGCCTTGATGTTGTCTAGTCTCTTTGTCAAGTACCGAGATATTGGACCGGTTTGGGAAGTCATCATGCAGGCGGGCATGTATGCTACACCAGTGATTTACTCGCTTAATTTCTTTTTACAGCGTGAGAATCCGTGGACACCACTCATGGCAAAAGTCATGATGCTCAATCCTATGGCTCAGATTATTCAGGACATTAGGCATTTTATTGTTTACAGTGGATCTTTTCGGGGCTGGCAACTCTACGAGGGGTCATGGTTGGGTCTGGTGTCTTATCTTTTGCCAGTCCTTGTTCTAGTGATAGGCTCTGCTATTTTCAAAAAAGAAGCCAAGCGTTTTGCGGAGATTTTGTAATGACAGATAGAAAAACAGTGGTCAAAGTAGACCACGTCAGCAAATTTTTTAGACTGCCGACCGAGGAGACCAGAAGTTTACGGACAGCTCTGGTCAACCGTTTTAAAGGCATCAAAGGTTACAAGGAGCAGCATGTTCTCAGAGACATCAACTTTGAGGTCAAGGAAGGCGATTTCTTTGGCATTGTCGGACGAAATGGCTCAGGCAAGTCAACCTTGCTCAAGATTATTTCTCAGATTTACGTGCCTGAGCAGGGCACGGTGACGGTTGATGGCAAGCTCGTCTCCTTTATCGAGCTAGGGGTTGGGTTCAACCCAGAGTTGACAGGTCGGGAAAATGTCTATATGAATGGTGCCATGTTGGGTTTTACGACCGAACAGATTGACGCCATGTATGATGACATCGTTGATTTTGCTGAGCTCCGAGAGTTTATGAACCAGAAACTCAAGAACTATTCGAGCGGCATGCAGGTACGCTTGGCTTTTTCCGTTGCCATCAAGGCGCAAGGTGATATTCTGATTCTTGATGAGGTTCTTGCGGTCGGAGATGAGGCCTTTCAGCGCAAGTGTAACGATTATTTCCTTGAGCGTAAGAATAGTGGAAAGACGACCATTCTCGTCACCCACGATATGGGTGCGGTCAAGAAATACTGCAACCGAGCGGTCTTAGTCGAAAATGGTCTGGTCAAGGCCTACGGCGATCCGTTTGATGTGGCTAATCAGTATAGTGTGGATAACGTTACGGTTGAACAAAACGATAGTCATGAGACAGAAAGTGACAATGTTGTAACGGATTTACAAGTGAAACTGTTGTCGAACCAGCAAATCAGCCCAGAGGATTTTGTCGAATTTTCTGTGACTTACACGGTGACACAAAATATTGAAAATTTTGTTGTTTTTTCATTGACAGATATTGATCGGAAGATTTGGATCTATAATGATAACAGTTGGGATCAAAAGAGTTATACCAAAGGACAAAAAAGTTACCGATATACTTGCTCATTGGCAGCACTAAACGATGCCAATCTACGCTTGGAAGTGACGGTGTTGGGTGAAAATCGTCAGATGTTGGCATTTGCAAATTATGAGAACAGTCCGACAATTTTTGTTCGTCGCAAAGATTTGGCACCTGATGATTTGTCAGGTTTAGACTCTGCTACAGGCATGATTCAGCGCAACGGTCACTGGCAGATAGAAGGGTAAGGAGGTTCCTGAGATGGCAGACGTCATGGTTTCAATTATTTGTACGAGCTATAACTATGCCCAATACTTGCCACAAGCTCTGGATAGTTTTTTGGCGCAAGAAACAACGTTTCCCTACGAGATTATTGTTGTTGATGACTGTTCTACAGACCAATCAAGGGAGGTACTAACAGATTATGCCAGTAAGCACCCTGATCTTATTCGCTTATTTTTTAATGACAGTAATCTAGGAATTACCAAAACATGGGTTGCTATTTGTCAAGAGGCGCGTGGCAAATACATTGCACGTTGTGATGCGGATGACTATTGGTTGGACTCGTTGAAGTTACAAAAACAAGTAGACTTGTTAGAAGCCGTTCCTCAGTCCAAGTGGTGTAATACTGATTTTCATATAGTTGATGAATATGGGAATATTGTTTACGAGCATGTCTTTATCAATGGGCCAATCGACTATGCTAACACTTATGCGAAAATGTTGGCCACTAAAGGCATGACCTTACCATCATCTTGGTTAGTGGAGACTCGGCTTATGCAAATGGTAAATGCAACGATTGATCCGAATGCGGTTGATGATACATTTAATATTCAACTGGAATTATTTCAACATATAGAGCCACTCTTTTTGCCAGAAGCAACAGTGGCTTATCGCATGACACAAAATTCGGATTCTAGACCGACTGACCGTGAGAAGATTCGCTATCGTGTTGAAGGTTTGAAGAAGACACAGTTGGAGTACTTAGAAAAATATCCAGATAAGGATATTTTAGAAATCGCTCGTCTGCAAGTGGAGAGAGAAGCATGGCAAGAGATGAGAGCCTTTGAACAAGCTGATATGATTGCCTATCGTGATCAAGATATTCTGAATCTTAAAGAGCAACTCCTAAATGCCGAGACAGAATGTCAACGTTTGACTGACCAATACGGCATTTTATTGGGCAAATATAATCGTGTGATTACATCTCGTCGATGGGCAATCCCAAGTCGGATTATAGCTCTTTTAAAAGGACAAAGCGGAGAGGATTAGAATGGTATTTGATAAAATTGTTAAAACCTATCGTCAAGAGGGGGGGCAGGCTGTTTTACGAAAGTTAAAATGGCAAGTTAAACACCGTCTGATTGGTCAAGCTGTATCGACACCTTCAAAAGTATCAATAGACAGATTACCTGCTATGCCCCAATTTGAGGATATTATTGCTGCTGATTACCTTAATCAGCCTTATCAGCGGCCTTCTAAGGTAAAAAAAGATAACCTATCTATCGCATGGGTATCTCCTCCTGTTGGTCCTGGAGGGGGAGGGCATACGACGATTTCGCGTTTTGTTAACTACCTGCAGAGCAAAGGACATCAGGTCACATTCTATATTTACCACAATAATACGATTGAGCAGTCTTCAAAGGAAGCTCAGGAGATTTTCAAACGTTCGTATGGCATTGATGTTGCTGTTGGTGATCTCTCGTCTTTTGGTGAACATGATGTGGTCTTTGCTACTAGCTGGGAAACAGCTTATCCTGTTTTTAACCTTAAGGGATCAAACCTTCACAAATTTTATTTTGTTCAAGATTTTGAACCAATCTTTTTTGGGGTTGGTTCACGTTACATGCTAGCTGAGGCAACGTACAAGTTTGGTTTTTATGGGATTACAGCCGGCAAATGGCTAACGCAGAAAATCAGTCAATATGGTATGCCTGCAGACTATTTCGATTTTGGGGCAGATAGTAATATTTATCGTCCAAAAGGTATTATTAAAAAAGAAAAGAAAATTGCTTTCTATGCTCGTGCTCATACTGAACGACGTGGTTTTGAGCTGGGAGTGATGGCCTTGAAAATTTTTAAAGATAAGCACCCTGACTACACCATTGAGTTTTTTGGTCAAGATATGTCTGGCTACAGCATTCCGTTTGATTTTGTTGATCGAGGCATTCTAAACAAAGAAGAGCTAGCCAAATTGTACCAAGAAAGTGTGGCGTGTTTGGTCTTGTCTTTGACAAATGTGTCTCTCTTGCCTTTGGAGCTTTTGGTAGCAGGTTGTGTCCCTGTCATGAATACAGGTGACAACAACACGATGGTGCTAGGTGACCTAGAAGACATCGCCTATGCGGAAGCCTACCCAACAGCACTCGCTGACCAACTTTGCTCTGCTGCAGAGCGGGAGGACAAAGAAGATTACGCTAAGGCTATGAGTGATAAGTACGAGACCTTGTCATGGGAGGAGAGTTATCGTAAAGTGGAGGCTATTATCCGTCGTGAGGTGTTAGATGTCTAAGATAAAAGCAACGGTATTTATCCCTGTTTACAATGGAGAACATGACCATTTGGAAGAGACTTTGACAGCTCTTTATCAGCAGCAAACAGATTTTGACTGGGATGTTTTAATCACTGATTCGGGGTCAAAGGACAGGTCTGTTGATATTATCGAACGTTTTGCTCAGACGCACGGTAATCTCAGACTGATTCAATTAGAAAAGAGTGAATACTCACATGGAGGTACACGTCAGATGGCTGCCGAAGTGTCTCAAGGTGAGATTATGGTTTACCTCAGTCAAGATGCGGTGCCGGCTAATTTTAATTGGTTGACAGAGATGCTTGCACCTTTTGCTATCAATGATAAGATTGTTGCCGTTTTGGGGCGTCAACAACCTCGGTTAGGCTGTTTTCCGGCCATGAAGTATGATATTCAGACTGTTTTCCGAGAGCAGGGGGCTGATGATGCGGTGACTCTGTGGACTAGGACAAATGCCGAGCAAAAAGGACTATACACTAAAGAATCCTTTTATAGTGATGTTTGCTCGGCAGCGCCACGTAAATTTTTGGTTGATACAATTGGCTATCGCCCAGTGAAGTACTCTGAAGATTATGAATACGGCAAGGACATTGTAGACGCTGGTTATATCAAAGCTTACAACGGTAAAGCTGTTGTCGAGCATTCCAATGACGTTCTTTTGTCAGAGTATCGTCAGAGAATTTTTGATGAGACCTATAATGTTCGTCTTAATAGTGGCGGACATGCTCATCCTGTCTCTTTCGCGTCTCTTATTAAGGAAACACTCAGAGGTAGTCTGAAAGATATGTCGAAAATTCTCAAAGATAAAGATTATTCATGGAAACGAAAACTCTATTGGACTTTTATTAATCCGCTCTTTCACTTGGAGAAATGGCGTGGTATTCGATTAGCCAATCGAGTGGATATGACTAAGGACAATAGCCGTTATTCATTAGAAGAACAAAGAAAGTGAGAATATCCTGTGTTTCAATCTTCTCAGTTAATAAAAAAAGCAATTTTTATGATCATTGGTTTGCTAATTGTTTTTCTTGCGCCAGTTACGTTACCAATACTGTTTGATTTTCAGTATGATATCCGCTTTTCTTGGGTGGTGTTAGGTATTGTACTTTATTTTCTAGTAACTGATTTTACTCAAGCAAAGAGATTGGCTAGAAATGCTTTTTTGTTCATTACTATTTTTGGAACAGTGGTTGCCTTAATCAGACCTGTACAGTATGCCTTAGATGAAGAAACGCATCTGAAGAACACGATTGGTTTATCTGGCAGCTTTTTTTTCAAGTATGATAAAGAAGAGCTGAAAGATTACGATGCTGTTTTTCGTCATGATCCGATTCGTAATGCTTCGAATTATCAAGGCAAGGATTATTTTGATGCAGTCGAGCATCAAGACAGTACAGTAGCTGGTGAACCGGTTGGTTTTGATAACCCCGCTTACTTACCAGGTACAATTGGCTGGAATTTGGGTGAGTTGCTTTCAAGTAAGGTAAAGGTATCCTATTATCTCGGTCGCATAGGAACAGTTATTGCTTATGCCTTATTAGTTTTCTTTGCCATTCACGCGAGTAAAGTCTATAAGGAAGGCATCTATCTACTGGGAACTTTGCCATCAGCTTTATACGTTACAGCTGGTTTTCACTATGATTATTTATATTATGGCGTTAGTCTGCTGTTTATCGCGCACTTGAGCAATATCCTAGCTGGTTATGAGAAGTTAACCCTGAAAAAAACAATGCTTCTGCAAGGATTGGCCTTCTTACTGGTTTTTGCAAAATTTCCCTATGTTTTATTAGCTTTGCTTCCCTTATTTGTTCCTAATAAATACTGTTCGGAAAAACAAGTTAAGCCATTTGCTGCTATTAATTTCTTGCTAATCATGATTATAGCAGTTGTTTACTCAGGGATAATTAATGTTTTCAAGGTCTCAACATTTGCATCTGAACAATCCCCAGGAATTGGTTATTTTCTGACACATCCCTTGCCAATTTTACGAACACTGGCTAGCGCACCGTTTGTACTTGTTGATCACTTTATCAGTCGTCCCCTGCAATACATCACCCACGATTCAGGCTTCTTAATGTCGATGACAGTTGTATTATTTTTTACCATGTATATCTTGGTGAGTTTGAAAACACAAATTCGTCTCCCGTGGTCTTTTCAAGTGTTAACCGGTGGACTGCTTATCGGAATTTCTTTGTTGACGATTTATGCCATTACAGGTGACCCGCGTGTTTATCACAAAGGTGATGTTTTTGTTGGTGGTGTGCAGGGACGTTACTATTTCTTTCCTTTGGCAATCTTGCCGCTTTTCTTGAGTGATTGGATTCATCGAAACTTTAACTTGTCGCCACTTTCTGAGGAAAATAATCAGAAGTTTGTTGCCATTTTACAGTATGTCAATACATTTTTGATGATTTTGACCATCAGTGTTGCCCTATATACTCAGCTCTAGGAGTTTTCTTATGTTTATTGATGATCGGCAAAGAAGTCAGTTGCCTGGTCTACTTAATTATTTGTTATTAAATCGTTCGAACTTAGCAACCCTAGCTGGTTTATGCTTTGTTGCTCTAGCCTCTATCCCCCTTTTTGTTTACCAGGTGCTCCAATCCCTGTTAGAGTTAGACATTACCTCTCGTCATATACAACTACTCTCTAGTCAGTGGTTATTTCCTCTTTGCTTAGGTATCGTTGCATTAGCCACAGCTCTATCGAGTGGAAAATGGCTTTTTCAACTGTTAAAACTAGCTTTTGTTTATTACCTTTATCCCTTGTTGAGCGGTCTAGTGACAACCGCTTATTACGTTAATGATCCTGAAGCTAATTTGAAAGAGTTAGCAAGTCAGTCACACCATCAGCACTTACTATTGTTATTTTCTTTGTTAATTGGGCTTGGAGTCATCTGCCATCGTTTTTTGCCACGTTTTTCCTTTGTTAAAGGAGAGATTGTATCAGATTTGGCGCTAGCTGTTTTGTTTGCCTTATTACCGTTACAAGATGGCCGATTGCTGACAATCTTATCGCCTAACTTTATGCGATTACTTGATGATGGTATGACCGTATCTCAAGGTATTTGGCAAGTTTTTCTACCGATTTATGTGGTGTTTGTCATTCTTGCTTATGCGCTAACGAGAGGACTTAGTGGACTGAGACAAAATCGTGGTCATCTGGGCTTAGCTCTATTTACTAGTTTTGCCTCGGCAGTTGTGCTCAATCTTGCCCTTCAAGAAGCCTATCGTGGTGACGGATCTTATTATGGTTACATTATGGCACCTGGTGCCATGAGTTTTCAGATAACTTTTTTCACCCTTACTTTCTTGATGATTTACCTGCTGGTCAATCGTTATTTTCTTGGCACTCTTTTGATATTGCCCTTGGCTGCTATTATAGCAGTTGCCAATGAGATGAAGTTCACCATGAGGGCAGAACCATTATTGATTACAGATATTGCATGGGTCAAAGAATTGAGCTTTTTAGCAGGATTTATTGCCCCTGCAACGAAAGCCAAGTTGATCATCGGTCTGCTACTAGCAGTTGGTGCTTATATCTTTCTAAGACGATGTGTGCTAAAAGGAAAGTTAGTCAGAACTTGGATTGGGCGCATTAGTCTCGCTGTAGCTTTTCTCCTGTTTTTTAATCATATTTCATCAGTTTTCAAAAAAGAAGAGCATTTTAAGGTTGCTGATAATGTTCCAATTATCTCACGCCTAAACAATGAACTTGATTTAAACTGGCTTGGATTCGATATGGCGGCACGTTATAAATCATTGGCTTTTGTTTGGGTTAAACAGCTGACCAAGCCAGTCATGGATAAACCGGAGCAGTATAGTCAGGAAACATTAGCTGACTTGGAAGAACGATACCGCAAAGAGGCAGAACAGATAAATGAGGACCGTCAAAATCGCCTAGAAGATCAAACCGTAATCTTTGTGCTAAGTGAAAGTTTGGCAAATCCAGAACGGATTGAAGGGATTAACCTATCTAAGCCTGCCCTCCCTTATATCACCTCTTTGACAGAACAGACGACTGGCGGATTGATGTGGAGCGATTTCTATGGTGGTGGTACAGCCAATCTGGAATTTCAATCCCTCACAGGATTGGCCTATGAACTCTATTCACCATCAGTGTCTATCCTCTATACGGAGGTTGTGCCTAAGATGAATTACCTACCATCAATTAGTCGCCAGTACGCTCCTGACCAGCGCTTTGTTATCCACCCGTACGGTGCGACTGGTTATAACCGCTCGGTCTTCTATAATTCCTTGACATTTGAAAAGTTTCTTGCTTTATCTGGTTCAAAAGATAGTATTGAGAATCCGGAGTATCTTGGTGTTCATATCAGCGACAAGACCACATATGACAACGTCCTAAATCTTTTGGATAAAGATCAGTCACAATTTTTTTCTGTTATCACTATGCAAAACCATGCGCCATGGTCAGCTAGTGAGCCTGCTGCTATGACTGCACAAGGACCAGCATTCACCGAAGCTGAAAATAATAATTTGACGAGCTATGCCCGTCTGTTATCCCATACAGATCTAGCAACAAAAGATTTTTTAGAAAAATTATCAACTTTTGATCAAACTGTGACGGTTGTCTTCTATGGAGACCACTTACCAGGCTTATATCCACTGGATATTTTTAAAGATCAACCAGACAATCAGCACCTTACTGATTACTTCATTTGGACAAACAGAGACCCTAAGCGTCGCCTTAATTACCCGAAAGTTGGGGCTAATAACTTTATTGCAGAGTTGCTAGAGCATACGAACTCTAAGGTCACACCTTATCAGGCTCTATTGACTCGTTATTTGCAAGAGGTAAGTAGCCAGACAAGTAACTTGACGGAAGAACAGGAGGTGGTACGCCGAGATATGCAGTTGCTCCAATATGATATCACCGTCGGCAAAGGTTATCTTAGTCGCCATAAAGATTTTTTTGAAGTCAAAGGTGGCAGAATTTCAAGAAAGTAGGAAATAATTATCAAAAAAAAGAATTATATTTGGAATACTATCGGTACAATATCCTCATCAGTTGTATCAATTTTAATGTTATTATTTTCAACTCGTTTTTTATCAGCTAGTCAAACAGACATGTTTAGTTTTGCTTATGCTCTAGCTCAACAATTTTATGTTTTAGGGTATTTTTATATTCGTAATTTTCAATCAACGGATACAAATGAAGTTTATTCTTTTGAAGCTTATTTGCTAACAAGAATTTTTACGGTTCTAGTAATGGTTATAACTGCTATTGGATATTTATTTTATACAGATTATAACTATAATAAAGTAGTAGTAATTTTAATGTTAATTCTTTATAGAGCATGTGAAGCAGTCTCGGATGTTTACCAAGGTTTTTTTCAACAACAGTCGCGTTCGGATTTATCAGGAAAAATCCAATTTGTAAGAAATGTTGCTACATTGATTGTTTTTGGAATTGGATTAGCACTTACGAATGAGTTGTTGCTATCTAGTTTTTTAGTTTTTTTAGTTAACTTTGTTCTCATTTTTCCACTAGATATTGCCATTCAAAAGAAAGAATTTCCAGATTATATTCTAAAAAGCTTTAAATTTCATCATTTAATATCAGCTTGGTCTATTTTAGGAGCCTGCTTTCCTTTATTTATTAATGGGTATTTGATAACAGCTATATATAATGAGCCTAAATTAGTTATTGATAATTTACTTGAACAGGGACTCTTAAATTCAGGGATACAACGAGATTTTAATATTTTGTTTATGCCGGTATTTGTTCTATCATTGCTATTTTTTATATTTAGACCATTTACAACTCAACTTTCAGAACATTGGTTAAATAATGAGCAAACCATTTTTTTTAAGAAAGTTAATACCTTTTTTGGAGGTATGGCTTTGTTATCTTTATTAATAATAGCTTCAAGCTTTATTATTGGACCTGAGATTCTTGGAGCAGTTTATGGTATAAACTTATCAGAGAATAGATTAGCCTTGACCTTGTTGCTTGTTGCAGGTGGATTAAACGTTTTGTCTATGATTGTAGATATAATATTAACAATTTTTAGGAAACAAAGGTATTTATTACTGGCGTACTTATTAACATTTATCGTTTCTAAGATAATTACTAAAAATATGATAACTAGCTTAGGTATTTTAGGAGCTGCACAATCCTTTTTGTTAGTCATGATGTTTTATTTATTGCTTAGTATTTTGATTTATACGATTGTACGATGGAATTTAAGAAAGGGTAACCAATGAATATTTTATTTACATTAAATAATGGTTTTGTCCCACAAGTTGCAACATGTATCTGCTCTATTCTAGAAAATAATAAGTTTTCAAAAAAAATAAAGTTCTATTTAGTTTCGGACGGTATTTCTGATATCAATAAAAATCTTTTGAAGAATTTTGTGTCGTCATATGGGCAACAAATATATTTTATTGAATTAGGCAATATAAAAAATTATTTGGATTTTACAGTGGATACAAATGGCTGGCATCCAATTGTATTAGCTAGATTATTTTTAGATAAATTATTACCAGATGATATTGAACGAGTTTTATATTTGGATGGCGATACTTTGGTTTTAGATGATTTAGAAGAGTTATTTGAAACGAATCTTTTTGGAAATGTAATCGGCATGTCTCCTGAACCAACTGTGGACAAACAGCGAAAATTAGATTTAAAATTAAATAATCGCCTTTATTGTAATGCGGGGGTATTATTAATTGACTTAAAAAAATGGCGTGATGAAAATATAGGGAAACAAGTGTTATCTTTTTATGAGAAGCATAAAGGTAGACTTTTTGCTAATGATCAAGACGCTTTGAATGGGGCATTAAGAGAACAGGTTTATGTCCTATCTATTCGATATAATTTCTTTAATATTTATTGGTCGTATCCGTATCATGTCTTGAAAAAATTGACGAAACCTATAGACTTCATGTCTGAGCAGAATTATCATTTAGCACTTAATAATCCGGTTATTATCCATTTTTTAGGAGAAGAGCGGCCATGGAGAAGAGGGAATCATCATAAATTTAGTAACCAGTACCACCGTTATTTATCGAAAACACCTTGGAAAGATACAGAAATGGAGACTGGATGGGAATTTTATTTTAAATGTTTTTATTTATTCAATAATGTAACTCGTTTTTTTCCCATGTTACGTTATAAAATTATAAATTCACTTATTCCAGCAATGATGTCTTATCGTAAAAGACAATTAAAAAAGAAATAGTATTGTCTAAAAAATGGAGAAAAAATGAAAATTTTGTTAATTATCCCAGCCTATAATGAAGAGGCTAGTATTTTACAGACGGTTCAGTCCATTTTAGACCATCAGAAAGAATTGTCCTCAGAGCTTCAATTAGATTATGTGGTCATCAATGATGGGTCAACCGATAGGACAAAGCAAATCATAGAAGACAACAGATTAAATGCTGTTCATCTCGTCATGAATTTAGGTATAGGTGGAGCTGTTCAAACAGGCTATCGTTATGCTTTAGACAATGGTTATGATGTTGCTGTTCAGTTTGACGGCGACGGTCAACATGATATTCGCTCGCTCCGTGTCTTACTAGACCCTATTATTTCTGATCAAGCAGACTTGGTTATTGGGTCGCGATTTGTAGGAGAAGAGGTCTCAGAATTTCAAACAACCACGATGCGTCGTTTTGGGATTAGCGTTATTTCAAAAATGATTAGATGGACAACTGGTAAAAAAATTTATGACACAACATCTGGTTATCGATTAGGGAATAAAAAAGTGATCGCGTATTTTGCAAAACGCTATCCGAGAAAATATCCAGAGCCTGAATCAATTGTCCACTTATTGAAACGAAAATGCCGAGTGATGGAAGCTCCTGCTAATATGTTTGAACGTCAAGGTGGCGAATCATCAATCACACCACTTAAATCTATCTGCTATATGATAGAGGTTTGCTCCTCTATCTTGATTGCAGCCTTTATGAAGGAGAGTGAGTAATGCCTATGTTATCTCTGATCATGTTTCTTGTGGCGCTAGGTTTTTTGTATCTGGTCATTCGGCAAATCAATAAAAATGCCTTGCTCTTTGAGCAGGCTTTTATCTGGTTAGTGATTGGCTTGGTTTTACTGCTTATTTCTCTCTTTAATGGCATTCCGATTTGGATTGGACGACTGCTTGGCTTTGAATTGGTGTCTAATTTCTTGCTTGTTTTAGCGGTTTTCTTTCTCTTAGTGACGGTTTTCATGCACACAGTGATGATTTCTAAGCAAAAAGAAGACCTGAAATGCTTGGTTCAAGAAGTGTCACTCTTGAAAAAACGGTTGAAAGATGTGGAAGAAAATAATGGCAACTAATCATACCTATGTCATTTGTGCTTATGGAGATAGCCCTTATTTGTTGGACTGTATACGTTCCTTAAAAGCTCAGACACTACAATCGGAGATTATTCTTTACACAAGTACGCCAAGCGATTATATTTATCGGATTTGTGAGACTGAAGCTATTCCCGTCTTTACTCGTCAAGGTGGCGGTATCGGTAAGGACTGGAATAATGCCTTGTCTTTTGTTAAAACACGCTATGCTACCATTGCACATCAGGATGATGTCTATCTTCCTGAATACGGTCAAAAAGTTTTGTCACAAGCTAGAGAGGATAGTCTGATTTTATATTCTGATTATGCTGAGTTAAAAGATAGTGTGGAGATACCTGCTAACACGAATTTACACATCAAGCGATTGATGTTGAGATGCCTTGCCATGTTTCCACAGGTAAAATGGTGGCGATACCGCATTTTGGCTTTTGGCAATCCCATTTGCTGCCCAGCAGTAACCTATGATTTGAAAAATGTAACAGATTTCCAGTTTGATGAGCAATTAAAGGTATCACTAGACTGGTATGCTTGGTACCAAATCTCGCAAAGACAAGGGCTATTTGAATACATTTCAGAACCTCTGATGTTTCATAGAATCCATGAGGAGTCGGAGACGACTAATAACATTGAAAATAATAACCGTACTGCTGAAGACTACTTCATGTATAAACTTTTTTGGCCTAAATGGTTTGCTAAGTTGTTGCTTCGTTACTATGTTAAGAGTCAGGAAACAAATTAGTTGGGCTCTTTGTCAACTGTAGTGGGTTGACCCACTTAACACCGAGAGAGGACAGTTCTTGTCTTCTCTCGTTTTATGTTTATGGCAATGAAAATGCGAGTTTTGTCTTTTCAAAGTTTCTGAAAC
>NZ_JBGTZB010000016.1:0-50752 GCF_041807825.1 Streptococcus sp. E24BD
CAAGTTCACTGCAGAGCACTTCAGTGAGTATGGTATTGTTTATGAGCCACAATCAACACCGGTTCCGCCAACGTCAGATTCAACACCAAATCCTGTTCCGACCCCAGGAACCCCTGGTCAAGGTGGGGACACCTCAAATCCTGGTAACCCAGGCATTAACCAAGGTAACACACCAAATACTGGCAATACACCAGATAAACCTGTGGACAAGGCTAAGTTGGCGACTGATTTGCTTAAATCAATTGATGCATCCAACTTGACTGACGAGCAAAAAGGCGATTTGGCTGTCAAGGTGGCCTTCGCAGAAACTGAAGCTGAACTCGAAGCCATCAAGGCAGAAGTTGCTAAGCTTGTTAAATCGACAAGCCGTTCAGCTACAGCTCCTGCAGCTTCAGCACNTTTGGCTGTCAAGGTGGCCTTCGCAGAAACTGAAGCTGAACTCGAAGCCATCAAGGCAGAAGTTGCTAAGCTTGTTAAATCGACAAGCCGTTCAGCTACAGCTCCTGCAGCTTCAGCACCAGCCTCAGCGATAGCAGGTAAGAATGTACTCCCTGCAACAGGCGATGCCCACACAGCTCTAGCCGCTGTCGGCGCAACAGCCCTCTTATCAGCCCTAGGCTTAGCCGGACGGAGAAGACGAGTTAGGTAAGTTAATAAAAACTAGATTGGCCATGAGCCAGTCTAGTTTTTTACGCTTTTATTTCTTAGGATACCTCATCTAAATCTAAACTATGGTATAATAATCCTATGACAAATTTAGATGCATTGACAAGGTTGAAAAAAGAAACGTTATCCTCAGTGACGGTTCTTTTCGGAGAGGATGTTGGCTTGTTTGCCCATATGAAAGAGACCTTGCTGAAACAAATTGGCTATCATCCAAGTGACCTGACCTACTCTTATTTTGATTTGTCGGCAACACGTTATAGTGATGTTGCTATGGATTTGGAGAGTCTGCCTTTTTTTTCAGAAGAAAAAGTAGTTATTTTGGACAACGTCCTAGACATCACGACAACAAGAAAGTCTTACCTGACTGAACAGGAACTAAAGCAGTTAGAGGTCTATCTGGAACATCCACTAGAGACAACACGATTGATTATCTGTGCGGCTGGAAAACTGGATGGAAAGCGACGGCTGGTCAAGTTACTGAAGCGTGATGCCCTTCTTTTAGAAGCTAGTCCCCTATCAGAAGATGAATTGCAGAAGTATTTTATCAATCTGGCTCGGACATCAGGTCTATCTTTTGAGGCGGGAAGTTTTGATGCTTTGATGAGAAAGTCCCAGTATGATTTCGGACAGTTGTTAAAAAATATGAGTTTTTTGACCAACTACAAAGGCTCAGGCTCAGCTATTTCTTTGAAAGACATTGACGAGGCTATTCCAAAGAGTTTGCAGGATAATATTTTTGATTTGACTAAGTTAATCTTGTCAGGGAAAGTGACTGAAGGTCTGGGATTGGTGGCTGATTTGCGCTTGCAAGGTGAGGATGAGGTCAAGTTAATTGCCATTATATTGGGGCAGTTGCGGTTGCTCTTGCAGGTTAAGTTGTTGTCGCGACGTGGTTTTAGTGAGCCTCAGCTAGTCACAGAGTTGTCTGATTATCTTGGGCGGTCGGTTCATCCTTATCAGGTGAAAGTTGCTCTGAGAGATGGTCAGCAGTTGCCTGTGGAACGGTTAAAAACAGCCATTAAGACTTTGATTAAGACGGATTTTGAGATTAAATCAGGACTTCATGAGAAAGCTTATTTGTTTGAGATTGCCCTGTTAAAACTGGCTAATCAGTCCCATAAAAGCTAACAAATGTGTCGTGAGAAGGATAGCAGGCAAAAATCTTGAAAGCTCTGCCATTTTACCGTATAATAAGAGTATCAAAAGAAAAGAGGTATTGACCAAATGGCGATTATTTTACCAGACTTGCCTTATGCTTACAATGCATTAGAACCTGTGATTGATGCGGAAACCATGACACTCCATCATGACAAGCACCATGCGACCTACGTGGCTAATGTTAACGCTGCGCTTGAAAAGCACCCAGAAATCGGTGAAGATCTGGAGGCTTTGCTGGCTGATGTGGACAGCATTCCGGCTGATATCCGCCAAGCTGTCATTAACAATGGTGGTGGTCATTTGAACCACGCGCTTTTCTGGGAACTCTTGTCTCCAGAGAAAACAGAGGTACCATCTGAGCTTTTGGCTGATATCGAGGCAACTTTTGGGTCATTTGACAGCTTCAAAGAGGCTTTCACCGCAGCAGCAACGACACGGTTCGGTTCAGGTTGGGCTTGGCTAGTGGTTAACAAAGATGGCAAGCTCGAGGTTACTTCGACTGGTAATCAGGACACACCGATCATGGCAGGATTGACCCCAATCCTTGGTTTGGATGTTTGGGAGCACGCCTACTACCTTAACTACCGCAACGTCCGTCCGAACTACATCAAAGCTTTCTTTGACATCATTAACTGGACTAAGGTGGCTGAGCTCTACACGGCAGCCAAAGCTTAATCAGGCAGACTATTTTATTGACAGAGGCTGGGACTAATCCCAGTCTTTTTAAGCATTTCATGAGATGTAGTTAAGTTGCCTAACCTTATTCATGTTAGCCAGCTGTTTGAAAATTTGGTATAATAGACCCAAGAATCTATCTCTGTCAATGACAGCTTAGTTAATCACTGACCTGATGGTCATCGCTTGAGGGAAACAGAGCAGAAAGGAATAGCCATGAAATTAGTCTATACCGATTTGGCAAATGATTTAACACAACTCTTAGCCCAGCAGGCACAAAGCTATGCTGATGCTGGTAAGAGGGTGTTTTACATTGCCCCCAACTCCTTATCGTTTGAAAAAGAGCGTCGTGTCTTGGAATATCTGCCGAGTCGGGCTTCCTTTGCCATCACGGTGACGCGTTTTGGTCAGATGGCGCGCTATTTGACCTTGTCTCGTCAGAAAGGTCAGAAAACGATTGATGAGCTAGGGTTGACACTGGTGATATATCGGGTTTTAGCTGGTTTGACTGATGGGGGACTCCGTCGCTATCAGTTGCTCGGCACTGATCCAGCCTTTATCGCTCAACTAGTTGATTTTTATAAAGAATGGCAGAGCAGCGACTTAGATTTAACCGAACTAGCTGCTTTTGAGAGTGATAAGCTATCAGATGTCTGTCTTATCATGGAGAAAGTTAATGAAGCCTTGGTTGACTTAGATTTTTCAACACAGTCGACCATCAGCCAGTTGCGAGATGATATAGAAGCAGGTTTGCTGACAGAAGACCTTGCTCAGGTGGTTGTTCTTATCGATGGTTTCACACGATTTACTGCAGCGGAAAAAGCACTCATCCATCAGCTAGATCAGACTTGTCATGAGGTAATGATAGGGACTTACGCCAGCCAATCTGCCTACAAATCACCTTATCAAGCAGGCCAGCTCTACCAAGCCAGTGTTGAATTTATAAGGCAATTAGCAGAAGAATTTGCCACTAAGCCTACTTATATGACCTTAGGAAGCCCTGAAACTTTCTTTAGTCGAGTGACTGCTCAATTAGAGAACCGTTATGCTTACCGCGACGTTGATAGCTTTCTCACCGATGATGACAAATCTAGGATTCAGATCTGGCAAGCCAGCGGTATCAAAGAAGAGTTGGAACTTGTCGCACAGCGCATTCGCCAGAAGTTAGATGAAGGGTATCGCTATAAGGATATGCTGGTTTTGCTTGGCGATGTTGAGGCCTACCAGTTACAGCTGGGGCAGGTTTTTTCGACCTATGCCATCCCCTACTATCTCGGTCAAGCAGAATCGATGGCAGATCATCCCTTGGTTCATGTTGTCGATAGCCTTGAGCGGCTCTATAGCTATCAGTTTCGTGCAGAAGATGTTCTAAACCTCATTCAGTCAGGGCTTGTGGGACAGCTTGACCAGATGGCGATTGACCAATTTGACCGCTATGTGAGTTATGCCTTAATTAGAGGGAAAAAAGGATTTTCAGAACCCTTTGTTAAAACAAACGGGCGATTTGACCTCGACCAACTCAATCAGACGCGCCAAGCCATCATGAATCCTTTGCTGGCATTTATGCAAGCAGATGGCTTGCCTGTCGAGAACGTGCTTGAGCACTTGTTAGGCTTTTTTGAGTCTGTTGATTTACGTCACCATTTAGCAGCTCTCGCTTCAACAGGCAGTCAGCAGGAAGCAGAAAAACACGAGCAGGTTTGGAAAACCTTTTGTGCGCTTCTGGAACAGCTTCAGCTGATTTTTGCTAAAAAGACCTTACCTTTGATTGAGTTATTGGGACTACTCAGGGCGGGTATGCTGGCTGCGACCTATCGGATAGTCCCTGCAACCCTTGATGTGGTTAACATTAAGTCTTACAACTTAATCGAGCCCCATACCAAGCCGTTTATCTTTGCCATTGGGCTCAGCCAGTCAAACTTCCCAGAAATTGTCAAAAATGTCAGCCTGCTGTCAGATGAGGAGCGTCTGTCCATTAACGCCCATCTGACAATAGGGGAGCTAGACCTTCCTGGCGGAGATAACCTGAAGCGAAATAATTACACTATGGTGTCCTTGCTAAATGCAGCGACACAGGAATTGGTCTTGTCCAGTCCGACCATGCTTGGTGAGACCGAAGACACAGCATCAACCTACCTGAATCAGCTAGCGGAGTTGGGCTTGCCTGTCGTTCACCACAAGCGCTCATATTACTCTCCTGTTGATGTGGCAACCTATCGTAGCCTCCTGTCTCGTTTGGTTGAGGCCTATCAGACAGACCTTGATCTTGACCAGCTGGATAAAACATCGGCCGATTATTGGTCGGTCTTGATTCGTCGCTTACGTCGGAAAATGGCAGAGCAGGGTTTGGTGTTACCTGAGGTGATTGCAGATGTGGTAAGCAGGTCACTTAGTCCTGAAACCCTTGCTGTGCGGTACCCGAAAGACTCTTCCTTACGCCTATCAGCGTCGTCGCTCAGCGATTTTTATAACAATGAATATAAATTTTTCCTGACCCATGTCCTGCGCCTGCAAGAGGAAGACAGTATTTTACCAGATGCTAGACAACACGGTATTTTCTTTCATCGGGTGTTTGAATTGGTGACAGCAGATAAGTCTAAGACAGATTTTGATGTCAAGTTGGATAGGGCTCTAGAGCAGGCGAGCCAAGAGCCAGAGATTGCGATGCTTTACCAGCAATCAGCTCAGACACGGTTTGCCCATGACTTGATGACCAGTATGATTCGTCAGACTGCCCAAGTGTTAAAAGAACAATCGCCTGTCGATATTGTCGGTGAAGAGCTTAATTTTAGCTTTACCAATCAGAAGAAAGCCACTTTATCTGGGGGGCGCGAGCTCGTCATCACTGGTAAGATGGATCGTCTCGACAGACTGTCTGATTGCCAAAGTTATGGCGTTGTCGATTACAAGTCGAGTGACCAGCGCTTTAAGCTTAATGATTTTTACAACCGATTAAGCCCTCAGTTGTTGACCTATGTGGCAGCTCTGAAACAATCGAGCGACTTTTCGCAAGTCGAGGACATCTTTGGTGCCATGTATCTCCAAGTTCATCACCCTCTTGTTACACTATCTAAAACAAGCTCCGCAGCTGACTTAATAGCAGTTGCTCACCAAGATGTCACCTATAAAGGGCTGTTCATCACCGACCAGACAAGTTTCCTCGATCAGCGTTATAGCAGCAAAAATAATACCTACTCAACAGAAGAGTTAGCTGTGCTACTTGAGTATAATGCCTCCCTCTACAAACAGGCAGCTGAACGCATCTTAGCCGGTCATTTTGCAATCAATCCTTACACGAGAGATGGTCGCTCAGTTGCAGGTGATCAGCTCAAAAGCATCACACGCTTTGAGGCTGATCTGCATCTAGGCCAAGCTAGACGGTTGCAGCAGTTCCCACGTGCGGAACAGCGTGCACTGATTTTTGGAGCAATGAAAGAAGAATTGGCTAAGGAGAAGGAGGACCATCATGCGTGAACCATTTTTAACAGAGGCTGAGATTGCGCGATTGGCTGAGGCAGAGCAGACGAGTGATAAGAAACAAAAGCGGACTAAAGAGCAGATTGAAGCCATTTATAGCCACGGTCAGAATATTCTGGTGTCTGCTTCAGCTGGTTCGGGCAAGACCTTTGTCATGGTGGAGCGTATCATTGATATGCTAAAACGTGGGGTTAGTATCAAGGAACTGTTTATCTCAACCTTTACCGTCAAGGCAGCAGGTGAATTAAAAGAACGCTTGGAAGATAAACTGACAGGCTTGATTGCCAAAACCAGTAACCCTGAGCAGCTAGCGCATTTGTCACGTCAGTTGGCGGATGTGCAGCTGGCAGATATTGGTACCATGGACGCCTTTACCCAAAAGCTGGTTGGCGAATACGGCTACCTTTTGGGTTTATCGCCGAAATTTCGGATATTGACAGATAAGTCAGAGCAAGATTTGCTGAAAAAAGAAGTGTTTGATGACCTGTTTGACGATTACATGAGGGGGACATCAGCGTCAGTCTTTAAGCAGTTGGTGCGCAATTTTTCAGTTAATCGTAAGGATGTCAAGGCCTTTCGTCAAGTCGTTGATCAGATTGTGACCTTTGTCCAGTCGACGCCAAATCCTCAAGTCTGGCTCAGGGAGAGCTTTTTACCTGAGGAGAGGTCATCTGAAGAGGTTTTAAGTGCCCTTAGACAGTCAGGGTTAGGCTTATTAGATGACCTAGAGCAGTTTTTCCAAGCTCACCTCCGGCATGAAGCTCAGCTATTTCCCAAAGCCAAATATCTGGAAAATGTGCAAGTAATCGTAGATCGGTTGACGCTAGTTGAGCTGACAGTAAGCCTTGAGGAGCTTGAAGAGCAGTTGCAATACGTGGTTGATATGGCTGCGACGTCCAACGGTCGAGGCCTGACCAATGCGACACGAAAAGAGGATACCAAGATCATCAAAGAGGTCTATAATGCCAATCGTAAGGACTTGATTGAGCAGGTGAAGGCTTGGTTGGCTCAGCTCTATCAAACGCGAGTTGTACTAAATTATCAAGATGGGGCATTGCCACTACTTGAGGTGCTTCAAGACTTTGCTAGTGATTTTTGTCAGCAATATTTGCAAGTCAAGCAGCAGGAACGGGCTTTTGAATTTTCGGATATTAGCCACTTTGCGATTCGGCTCTTGAGTGAGTTTGATGAGGTGCGTGAGGCTTATCGTCAGCGTTATCAAGAAGTGATGGTCGATGAGTATCAGGACACCAACCATACGCAGGAATGCTTATTGGAACTTTTATCGCAAGGCAATAATCGGTTCATGGTGGGTGACATCAAGCAGTCCATCTATCGTTTTCGTCAGGCAGACCCTCAGATTTTCAATCAAAAATTTAAGCAGTATCAGATTGATTCGTCAGCTGGTCGCTTGATTTTGTTGAAAGAAAATTTCCGTAGTCAAACAGAAGTTTTAGAAGCGACAAATGCAATCTTTACTCGCTTGATGGACGAAGAAATTGGTGATTTGGTTTACGATGAGAGCCACAACTTAGTAGCCGGTTCTCCTGGTCAGACCATTGCAAACACGGCTAATCGTTGCCAATACCTTATTTACGATACGGACCAAGAGCTTGATGACGATGACACCAATACGGTAACTCAGGGCGAGGTAGACCTCGTTGTTAAGGAAATCATTGCCCTGCACCAATCAGGGGTACCATTTAGTGACATCACGCTTTTGGTGTCCTCGCGCTCACGCAACGATGGCATTTTGAGGACCTTTGACCGCCACGGTATTCCTTTGGTGGCTGATGGTGGCGATATGTCCTATCTTCAGTCGGTCGATGTGCTCGTCATGCTCGATACCTTGCGCACCATCAACAATCCGCTCCACGATTATGCTCTGGTCGCCTTGTTGAAATCACCCATGTTTTCCTTTACTGAAGATGAGCTGGCGCGAATCAGTTTGCAAGCTGACGAGACCGAGCGTCTCAGTTTTTACGAGAAACTTTGTCTGGCTCAGCAAGGTGATGGGCAACATCCTCATTTAATCTTACCGGCATGTCGTGACAAGCTCAGCCATTTCCAAAAGTACCTGACAAAATGGCGGCAGTATGCTAAGGGACATCGTCTTTATGACTTGATTTGGCTGATTTATCAAGATCGACTCTATTATGACCATGTCGGACTTTTGCCAAATGGGGAAAAACGTCAGGCTAATCTCTATGCCTTGGCGCTTCGTGCCAATCAGTTTGAAAAAACAGGGTTCAAGGGCTTACCACGCTTTATTCGAATGATTGACCGTATTTTAGCGACAGATAATGACTTAGCTAGTGTTGAGCTAGCACCGCCTAAGGATGCGGTTAACCTGATGACCATTCATAAGAGCAAAGGGTTGCAGTTTGCTTATGTGTTTATCTTGAATATGGACAAGGTCTTTGACCAACGTGATGAACGTGCTCATTTAGTCATCAGTCGTCAACATGGCGTGGGTATCAAGTATATTGCAGATGTCTCTGCTGATTTAGCAACAGAGACAGCACCTCTCAAGCAGGTGTTGGTGTCACTGGACACCATGGCTTATCAAGCCAATCAGCGTGAGTTAAGACGTGCTAGTTTATCTGAGCAGATGCGCTTGCTCTATGTTGGCATGACGCGGGCAGAAAAGAAATTGTATTTAGTTGGCAAGGGAAGTCCAGAAAAGTTAGCTGAACGATACGAAGGTCAATTGATTGATGGACGGCTGCCCGTAGCTCATCGTGAAAAACTATCATCTTTTCAAGATTGGGTGTTGGCAGTGGCTAAGGCAGATAAAGACTTACCGATAGAGGTGTCCTATGTTCGAGATGAGGATTTGACGCCAGAGAAAATTGGTCATTTATCTTCTTCTGTGGCTGACTGGTCTAGTCGACAGCAAGCTGTGCGACAGACTGATGACATCAAGCTGGCTTTGGAACGCTTAGAGGATGTTGAGATCCTTAATCAGCGTTACCGCTCAGCGATTAACCTGCCGACCGTCCGAACACCAAGCCAAATCAAGGAGCGTTACCAGCCCATCCTTGACAGTCAAGCCCTGTCGGTGATGGAACAGGTGAGTAAGCCTGCTCGTTTTGACTTGCCGATAGTTGGGGGAGAGACAGTTGCCACAGCTCAGCTTATCGGTTCGGCTGTGCATGACCTGATGCAGCGCGTCGAGATGAAGCCATCCGTGGCTCTTGAAGACTTGAAACAGGCACTAGATGAGGTTCCTGCTAGCGCACAGGTCAAAGCCAAGATTGATTTGGAAAAATTATTTGGCTTTTTTGACACATCGCTAGGACAGCTGTTAGTGACACATGCGGCTCAGCTTATCCGTGAAGCGCCTTTTGCCCTATTGACCGTAGATGAGGACAGCAAAGAGGAATTTGTTGTACGGGGGATTATTGATGGTTTTGTTCGGTTGGAAGACAGGATTATCCTGTTTGATTATAAAACAGATAAATACAGTGACCCTAGTCAACTAGTGGCACGTTACCGCCCACAGATGAGCCTTTACGCTCAAGCCTTGCAACAAGTTTATGGCAACCAACACATTGAACAGTATCTAGTCTTACTGGGGGGCGATAAGGTTGAGGTGGTTAGTCTCTAAAGACTATCGTGATAAGATAAAGTGAAAAGGCAACCCTTTTCAGTGAGATTATAATGGACTAATTGATGAGAGAGTGGGGCATTTTATGACAGTGTCTCACTCTTTATTGATAGGTAACATCTTTGCTTGGCGCTACCTGACAGTCATGACATGAAAAAGGGGGAAGAATTTTTCTTTTGCCCCTTTTATTTTTATAGAAAAGTGGTACAATAGGTCTAACGATTTTTTGAAAGGACTGGATATGAAGAAAAGTTTTATTGATCAGCAGGGTGAGATTTCTTTTGTCAAAAATACCTTTACCCAGTATTTGATTGACAAATTAGAGATTGTCGAAGTGCAGGGACCGATTTTGAGCCGTGTCGGTGATGGGATGCAAGATAACCTATCTGGGGTGGAGAATGCGGTGACGGTCAATGTGAAATTGATTTCAGACGCTGTTTATGAGGTGGTGCATTCCTTAGCAAAATGGAAGCGACATACCTTAGCACGTTTTGGTTTCAATGAGGGAGAAGGGCTCTTTGTCCATATGAAAGCCTTGCGACCGGATGAGGATAGTCTCGATCCGACCCATTCGGTATATGTGGATCAGTGGGACTGGGAAAAGGTCATTCCTTCGGGGCAACGCAATTTGGCCTATCTTAAAGAAACGGTGGAGCAGATCTATAAGGCTATCCGTCTGACAGAGCTAGCAGTGGAAGCTCGCTATGATATTGAGTCTATTTTACCCAAGCAGATTACTTTTGTTCACACCGAAGATTTAGTTGCTCGCTATCCAGAGTTAACCAGCAAGGAGCGGGAAAATGCTATTGCAAAAGAATACGGAGCCGTCTTTCTCATCGGTATCGGAGGTGTTTTGGCTGATGGTAAACCTCATGATGGTCGGGCACCTGACTATGATGATTGGACAACGCCGTCAGAGCAAGGCTACAAAGGCTTAAACGGAGATATTCTGGTCTGGAATGATCAACTGCAGGCAGCATTCGAGTTATCCTCTATGGGTATTCGAGTAGATGAGGCTGCTCTTCGCCATCAGTGCGAATTGACAGGGGACACCGAGCGTTTGACCTTTGACTGGCACCAATCCTTGTTAAACGGTGAATTTCCTCTGTCCATCGGAGGCGGTATCGGTCAGTCTCGTCTGGCAATGTTTCTCTTGCGGAAAAAACACATTGGAGAAGTTCAGTCCAGTGTTTGGCCAGCGTCTGTTCGCCAAGAATTTGAACACATTTTGTAACCCATGCTGATAGAAGATCATATTTTTCAACACAGACAATTTCAGGTGGATAAGTTACTAGCTTATGGGTTCAAAAAAGATGGCGAGGTTTATCGCTATAAAACACCCCTTCTTGATGGTCAATTTGAAGCCCATCTGATGATTTCTGAGCAAGGTCAGGTGTCTGGTTGTTTGATTGACACAGATTTGGCTGAGGAGTACACCGCTTTTCGAACCAAGCAAACAGGCGCTTTTGTCGGTCAAGTCAGGGAGGCTTATCAAGCATGTTTGGAACAGATTGCCCATTCTTGTTGCTCGGAACAATCGCTTGTCTCGCGACAGGGTCAGGCTTTGGAGCGGTATCTCTCAACGACATTTGGTGATGTTGCAGAGGAATTTGGACGATTCAAAGGCATCTACTCTTTTAAACATCCTGCTAATCAAAAATGGTACGGTCTTGCATTGCGCCTGCCTTTTGGAAAGTTAGACTTAGGAGATGAAGGCTATTCGGCTGAAAGGTTGGAAGAAGAGGTTGAAGTCATCAATATCAAAATCGATCCAGCAGCTCAAGCAACTCTGATTAGCAAACCCGGCATCTATCCTAGCTACCATATGAATAAACAGCACTGGGTGACCATAGTGCTTGATGGCGGACTAACGGATGAGCAACTAGTTGAGCTTGTCACAGAGAGTAGGGAGCTCGTCAGCCAGTTGAAAGCACAATCGGATTTGTCAACAGATTATTGGATCATTCCTGCTAATCCAAAACACTACGATATTGATAACGATTTTGCAAGCAGCCGCTTTGTTTCTTGGCCACAGAAAAAAGGGATGGCAATTGGTCATACTGTTTATATTTATCTGACAGCGCCCGATCGTTGCCTAAGATATGCTTGCCGAGTGGTTGAAGTATTTCCTGATAGGCAGGAAATGCTGTTGGAATGTTTGGCAACTTTTTCCGATCACACCTACCCGATGAGTTTCTTACAAGAGCATGGTGTCACCAACATCCGAAGCACCAGGCGAATGACAAAAGAACTGGTAAAGGCCTTGGCAGGAAAGTAATGGTTGCTGACACTATTGTTAATGTCGTGTTTAATGCTATAGGCAAATATTGGGCAGCCTGATGAGCATGAACAACCCCCTGCTACCGATTGGAGTAGCAGGGGGCTTTCTCATGTGTGAGGTTTTGATAAGTTCACAAAATGTACCGATATTAGAAGGTTTAGTAGTGAGCTTAGTATGATATAGAATTAGTTAAGCTTTCGGACTTATCTAGCCTATGACCATGTAAAAGGAATGCTCTTGTCGCGGTGTTTTTCAATAAAGGCATAAAAGCGATTTTTGGAAAGGTTGAGATGCTTGATTTCTAGTTCGGTCTCAAGCAGTTCAAAAATGTTCATGCAGGCTTTCGCTAATGTCAGCCCTTCAGGTTGGTTACGCAATACCATAATAATGGCAGTATAGCACTTGAGAGCAAGGTGCTCATTAACGTAGGTAGCGAATTTGGCACATTTTATTTCTTGCCTAAATGATTGAATGATGGCTTCGGCATCATCAAGTAAATGCCGCTGGTATAGAAAGCGAATCCCGTGAAAAATCACCATCATAATACTCTTTGGAGTAAGCCCAGTTGGTTTCCCTGAGCTTAGAAATGAAATAGCTTGTTGACTTCTAAAGCGTACCATCGCAGGAGAGCATTCGTCTAGAATAAATGAGTATAAGAACCATTCTAAATCACCCCATGTTTCAATAGACGACAGATAATTTTTTAGGAAATCCAATTCTTTTTGGAATTCCGTGGTACGATGATTTAATATCGAGAGATGCGCATCAATCATATCGTTAATCAGTTGCTTGAGTAAGGGATGGTCAGCGTAGCGGTCTTCAACAGAATGTCTAGCAAGTTGTGCTAACTGATAAAAATCTCGCGTGTCATAAAGCTCGTTGAAATCTTCAAGAGGTGCAATCAGCTGCGTAATGCTATCGCCATGATAACACCTCAGAAAATCGCCAACTGGCACCGATACGGAGCAAGAGACGCCCGAATTGATCGACAGAAATACCAACTAAATCCCTTTCGAATCGGCTAAGGAATTGTGGGCTAACAATGTCACCCGAAGCTTCCTTGAGTTTATAACCCCGTTGTTGGCGCAACTTTCTAAAAGCAGCGCCATAACTTGTTATTGACTGTGACATTCAAAAAATCCTCCAACAAATAAATTTGAATAACCCTTTGCAGAAACCAGCACAGATGGCTTCTAGTAGTTATCCGCTATCTATTATAGACCATCTTAAGCATTATTGGTGAAAAATAGTACAAAATTTATAAAAATAATAGCATGACCTTTAGTTTTGGTGCTAAAAGAAACATATAGGGGAGTTTTTAGAGACTTTGTGACATAGCCGAGCTGTTGTGCAAGCCGTAAGCCTATCGAGCTAATCAGTGTTTGTTGTTTTCGATATTTTAGAAAAATTTCAGAAAAAAACTGGAAACATTTTTATTGTTAAAATCCTATCAAAATGCTTGACTTTTTGAGCAAACGGTTGCATAATGAGAAGTGAACTATAAATTAAAGGAGTTTCTTTTATGGCACAAGAGACAAGAACTAAAGGATTCAGAATGTGGAAATCTGGCAAGCGCTGGTTATTTGCGATAGGGGCTTCAACGGCTATTTTTTTAGGCACAGGAGTGCAAGCGGTTGCTCAAGGCCCTGACGAACTCAACCAGCAGACGGACCAATTGCCACAACACATCACTGCGACGGATACTGTCAGCAATCTTGTGATTGAGCCAGAGACCGATTCATCAAAACATGGTGAGGTTTTGGATGCTCATTTGGCAGAAGAAGATGATGAGGTTGATCATATTATCGGAGATGATAGCCAAATTCCCAGTGAATTTTTACGCAGTGCTAGTCCAGTGACAGCTGTCCCAAGTTCCGTTGATGTCACAACAGCAAAGCCCGTGACGATCTATTATAAGCCTACACAAGATGAGGGGGATTACTATGCCTATGTCTGGGGTGATGGACTTGAACAAGAACAACAGGGCAAAGACGTACAAATGACAAAAGAGGGGGGACAGTATAAACTAACTGTTACTCCCAAAAAAGATGCGACTTTCTTTAACTATATCATTAAGAAAGGTACAGATTGGAATAGTAAAAAAACAGGCGATATGACTGCCACGGTCAACCCTTACACCGAGACAAGCATTTATGTTGGCGATGATTTTTACTCTCAGATTTCTAACCTACAAACAGAAGCTTTTGATAAAAAGTTTGGTTATGAGGACAAACGCGTTAGCGAAACAGCCCCAGATAAGTTTGAAACTGTCGGTAGTTTAGGCCGCCTAGGAGCGACATTACATGATGATGGGACTGCTACAATCAACCTTTGGGCACCGACAGCTAAAGAAGTAAAGCTTAATCTTTATAAGGGATTAACAGAAAAATCAGCGATTGATAGAACTGTTAATATGGTTAGAGGAGATGTCGCTAATCCAGATGACCATACTAAAAATACCGTTGGCGTTTGGACTTATACGATTGACCAACAATTGTTGAAAGAACTAAAGATTGAAACAGCGAAAAATCTGGCTTATGACTACACCCTTAGCCTACCTAACGCCCACTTTATCCAAGTGGAAGAACAGCATGTTGAGCTAAACGGGCGAAAGAAAGTATTAAAAGTCTACCGTAACTCTGCAACTGAGAAAGTTCTCAATTATCATCATAAAGATGAGAAGCAGACTGTTCTAGGTCAAAACCGTGAAGCCACTCGTGAAGAAATTGCAGCCTTTTACGCAGGCGATGTCATTAAGCGTAAAAACAATAGCAGTGAAATTGAAGTTACCGAACATACGCACCGTCAAGTCACCACTCAAGACCCATACTCGGTAGCTGTTATCCAAGGGGGGACACGGTCAGTCATTCTTGACCCAAGTAAGGTTGGTGATAAGGTAACAATCACTAAGAACAAACGTGCCAAAACAAATTCAGAAGTGAGTGTTCTGGAAGTAAATATCCGTGATTTTTCAATTGATGAGTCATCAGGTGTTAAGAAAGAAGACCGAGGGAACTATCTCGGATTTGTTCAAGAAGGGACAAAAACGCCAGATGGCACGATGACTGGTCTTGATTACCTCAAATATCGTGGTACCAATTACTTGCAAATGATGCCGCTTAACGATTTTGAGACGGTTCCAGAGTTGGATAAAGACGATCCAAGGAACACGCAAATTTCAAGATTTGAGAAAGACGGTGTTCACGAAAATCAGCAAAACTGGGGCTATGATCCAAAGAACTATAACGTGCCAGAAGGTTCTTACGCCACTGATCCAAAAGACCCTGAAAATCGCATCAAAGAACTCAAGCAGATGATGCAAAAACTCCACGATGCCGGTCTTAACGTCATATTGGACGTGGTTTACAATCACCTCTACCATGGGCAAAAAAATGTCTTTGAACAAACTGTTCCTGGCTATTTCTACGCCATCAACCAGCCTGCCAACGTGATGAACAACGATATTTTTGTAGGCAATGCGGTGCGTTCTAACTCTGAGATGATGAGACGTTACATTGTCAATTCAACAGCTTTCTGGGCAGCTGAGTATGGCATGGATGGCTTCCGATTTGATGCCATGAGTGACCTTGATGTCAAGACCCTGAACGATGTCCGTGACGCTTTGAATAAGGTTGGTGAGAATATTGTCACTTACGGAGAAGGTTGGGACAGTATGGGTAAATACTTGCCTGAGGGTCAGGCAGGTAGTGATGCCCATGGTAAGAAAATCCCGACATACGGCTTCTTTGATGCAACCAGCCGAAACGCCATTGTTGGGCATGCTCACGATAGTCATCTGGATGCGCCCGGATTTGTGAACCAGGCGGTAGATGACGGAGAGAGAAAAAGGGTCAATAATCCAAATATAGACAAAACGACCAGTCTGGCGAATAGCCTACTGGGTGGAGACCGTGGAAAATATGCCAATGCCTCTCAGCAACTTAATTATGTTGAGTGCCATGACGGGATGACTTTGAGTGACATTTTGAAACGTTATAACGTTATTGACACGCGTGACCCACAGCGCCATTTAAATCGTGTAGAGTTAGCGACAGCTATGAGTGCTTTGGCACAAGGGATTCATTTTTCACAACACGGTCAAGAGTTCTTACGAACAAAAATGAACTCCGTAAACACTTATAACTCTGGTGATGAGTACAACAAGATTGACTGGACTTTAGTGACAAAACACTCAGATGCAGTAAACTTTTCTAAGGCTATTACCCAGCTACGTTTAGCAGAGCCATTGTTCCAGTTATCTGAATATAAGGATATTGACGAAAAAATGGTTGTAACGAACGCTCAAAATGGTTCAGGTGTCATCACTTATGAGCTTCGTCCTGATGGTAAAAATGAGAATGTTAATGGCAAGTACCTTGTTATCTTTAATAATAATAAGGGTGATGGTGAGTCTTCACTAACTCTCGGTGGTGATGAATGGTACTATGGCGGTAAGCAGGATATGGAGAACCACAAGAACCTTGAAGGTAACCGTGGTGTCATCAATTCAACCAACGATTTCAGTAAAGCCTTTATCGTTACGACAAATGCTAAGAAACTTTATGACAAAATTGGTCAAACGGTTGGTGAGAAAAAATTGACGGTAGATCCGCTGTCTGCAACGGTACTCTTTATCCCAGCACCTGCAAAAGCTGTGGAGTTGAAAGATGCTGAGCGCGTGATTACTTATGTTAATCGAAAAGGTGAAACTGTAGCGTCTGAAAAGAGGCAGGCAGTAACTTATTTGACCGTTGAGGAAACAGCACCGGAGTTGAAATTTGGCTTTGAAAAATCTCAGATTCCAGTGACCACAACTGATTTGGGACATAAGGAAAACATTGTCAACAAGGTTTCCCAAGAAACGCCAACTGTCAAACGTATCTATGTAGCAACAGATGCTTCAGGACGTGCCATTAAGGCAAATATTGAATTAAATCAGGTTCAAATCGGTGACGATGGCAATCCAGTTGATACCGACCAAATCAAATGGAAACTGATGACACCTGTTGCTTTTGTGGAACAAGCACCAAAAGGCTTTAAAGACCAGACTACCTACACAACTGATAAACAAAAATGGCTCTCTCAAGCGTGGGATAACGTAGCGGAAGTTCATCATCCGAAGGTAGAAAATCACCATGTTCAATCTGTTAGTCCAACTGAAGCAGGTGATAAAGAAAAAGTGAATATTGGGTCTGTTCAACTTGGTCAAGCGACGGCAACGGTCACAGTGACCTATGCTAAGGAAAGCGTAGCTAGAATTATTTCTGAAAATGACCCTGAGAAAAAATTGCCTCTAAATGAAGCTGCAGCTAATAGTGAGTATATGGTAAAAGGCTTAGAGGGCGATGCGATTGCATTTGCAGTGACTGATGATGTCTTGAAGCGAGAAGGTTACACTTATACAGTTAATGGCAAAGCTAATTTGACAGAGGCGTTGGCTGATCCGGCGGGTGTCTTTGGTGAAGAGGAGAAAGTCTTTAGAGTCGTTTATGAGGAAAAACCTATCCCAGCCTTGATTATTCAAGATATCGCAACGACGACAATCCCAGCGATGAAGATTGAGAATACAGCTAAGACCACAATCCCAGCGATGAAGATTGAGGATATAGCCACGACGACAATCCCAGCAATGAAAATTGAGGATACAGCTAAGACCACAATCCCAGCCTTGATTATTCAAGATACCGCAACGACGACAATTCCCGCGTTGATGATTGAGGATACGGCAACAACCACAATCCCAGCGATGAAGATTGAGAATACAGCTAAGACCACAATCCCAGCCTTGATTATTCAAGATACCGCAACGACGACAATTCCCGCGTTGATGATTGAGGATATTGCAAAAGCCACAATTCCAGCGATGAAGATTGAGGATACAGCAACAACCACAATTCCAGCGATGAAGATTGGGGATACAGCAAAAACCACAATTCCAGCGATGAAGATTGAGGATACGGCAAAAACCACAATCCCAGCAATGAAAATTGAGGATACGGCAACAACCACAATCCCAGCAATGAAAATTGAGGATACGGCAACAACCACAATCCCAGCAATGAGAATCGAGGACACGGCCACGACGACGATCCCAGCGATGAAAATTGAGGACACGGCCACGACGACGATTCCCGCGTTGAAGATTGAAGATACGGCAACAACCACAATCCCAGCCATGAAGATTGAGGATACGGCAATGACCACAATTCCAGCCATGAAGATTGAGGATACGGCAAAAACCACAATCCTAGCGTTGAAGATTGAAGATACGGCAACAACCACAATCCCAGCGATGAAAATTGAGGATACAGCTAAGACCACAATCCCAGCAATGAAGATTGAAGATACGGCAACAACCACAATCCCAGCCATGAAGATTGAGGATACGGCAAAAACCACAATCCCAGCAATGAAAATTGAGGATACGGCAAAAACCACAATCCCAGCGATGAAAATTGAGGATACAGCTAAGACTACAATCCCAGCAATGAAAATTGAGGATACAGCTAAGACCACAATCCCAGCAATGAAAATTGAGGATACGGCAACAACCGCAATCCCAGCGATGAAGATTGAAGATACGGCCACGACGACCATTCCAGCATTGAGAATTGAGGATATTGATAAAGATGGGCAAAAACCTCTAGCAGAGCCATTTGAACGTCGACTTGTCGATACACGAACAGGTGTTACTGTTATCCTTGACAGACGTGAATCTTCTGATATTGTTTCCCTACGTGTTGTTCCCAAGATTCTATCTCCTCAGGAAACACCAGAGAGTCTAGTAGAACAGGATTATGATTTGTACGATATCGATCTAGTGAATAGAGAGGGTAAAGTTGTCAAAATGGCCTATTCTGTTAGAGTTCTCTTGCCGGTAGACCCTGATAAAATGGTTAAACAAGTTCTTTATCTACCGGAAACATCTCCTGTAAGAGCCCTTGATTTTACACTTGTTGAGTCAGGTCGATTTGTGGAGATTATAGCGAAAAGCTTTAGTCAATATGCTGTCATTTATCATTCTCAAATAGTATTAACTAATCAAGAAGATGATGAAGCTCGTAGCATCCAAGAACCAACAGAACAGATTATTGTGCCAGCTTTAGATCGTCCAACAGCAATAACTGTTGCCGATAGCACTGGTGTAGCATTGACGTTGCCAAGCACGGGAGACAATGACTCTGCAATTTCTCAGCTAATTGCTGGTGTTACTTTAATAACACTTGGCTTGGTTGGAGTTTCTCGTCAAAAGCGAGAGAAGTAAAGAATTGCTAAAGAGATGACTTTAGCTGAGTATGAGAGGAGACGAAATACCGTCTTCTCTTTTGCTATACTCAAAGTTTTGAGGAGTCTGGGGTTAATTTAGCTATTATAATCACAGTCTTTGGCTGATATAATATCTGTTAACGTGTTATCAACGTATCAGCTGCATAAGATATTTTTTAATGAGCTAGCTAGAGCGTTTTAATCAGAGGTTTTGTGAGTTTGTTTCGGAGTCTCTAATCGATTTACCAGTGGTCTTATGCGGTTTTTGAGGTATCGTCTAATCAATTATTATTGTTATTTTGCTTTTCTGGTCAGATTGTGATACACTGATGGTAGAATTTATTCGTTAAACAAGAAAGGTAAATGATGATTATTTCAGCAGTTTCTCAAGGGCTTTTATGGGCTGTCTTAGGGTTGGGTATTTTTATGACCTACCGTATTTTGAACTTTCCTGATATGACGACGGAGGGCTCCTTTCCGCTGGGAGGTGCAGTTGCTGTAACGCTCTTGGTGCAAGGTGTTCACCCATTATTAGCCACGTTTGTGGCAGTGCTAGCGGGCTGCTTAGCTGGTCTGGTGACGGGGTTGCTCTATACCAAAGGCAAAATCCCCACCATCTTGGCTGGGATTTTAACCATGACAGCTATTCATTCCGTGATGCTCTTTATCATGGGTAGGGCTAATCTGGGTTTGTTAGACGTGGACACGCTTCAGTCAGCTCTGCCATTTTCCCAAAGCATCAATCTCCTCATCATGGGGCTTATCGTCGTGAGCTTGGTTATTGCTGCTCTCATCTTTTTCCTCCATACTCAGCTGGGCCAAGCCTATGTGGCGACGGGAGATAATAAAGAGATGGCGCGGAGTTTTGGGATAAACACTGACCGTATGGAAGTACTAGGCTTGGTGCTATCAAATGGCGTGATTGCGTTGGCTGGAGCGCTAATTAGTCAACAGGATGGCTATGCTGACGTGGGTAAGGGAACTGGTGTTATTGTTATTGGGCTAGCTTCCATTATTATCGGTGAAGTGCTCTTGGCTGGTCATCTGACCCTGCTTGAGCGACTTTTAACGATTGTTGTAGGGTCAATCTTTTATCAGTTGTTGATTGCCCTAATTATTACCCTTGGCTTTAATACCAGTTACCTGAAATTCTTCTCGGCGCTGGTTCTGGCTATCAGCCTGATGATACCTGAATGGCGCAATCTGGTGCTGAAAGGAGGACGTGTCAAATGACAACAATTGTATCCCTGAAACAAGCCACCGTGGCTGTGGATAATGGACTTGACCAGAAAAAAATTATTCTCAATCAGGTCGATTTGGATATTGACGAGCAGGATTTTATCACCATTTTGGGAGGCAATGGCGCTGGAAAGTCGACCTTGTTTAACGTGTTGTCTGGGACCTTGCCCTTGACCAGCGGTCAGATGTTGGTCAGAGGAGAAGACGTGACGCGACTTCCTGCTCATGAGCGGGCGCGTTACTTGTCTCGGGTCTTTCAAGATCCAAAGCTAGGGACTGCCCCTCGGATGACAGTTGCTGAGAATTTGCTGATTGCCCTAAATCGTGGTGAGAAAAGGCAGCTTGTCCCGAGGCAACTTGACCAGCAACGCGAAAATTTCCAATCGCTACTCGCTCAGGTTGGCAATGGCTTGGAGAACCATCTGGACACGGCAACAGGGCTCCTATCAGGTGGTCAACGACAGGCACTCAGCCTTTTGATGGCGACCCTCAAAAGACCCGACCTCTTGCTCTTGGATGAACATACGGCAGCCCTTGATCCAAAAACTAGTCAGTCCTTGATGAGATTGACGCAACGCTTTATCGATGAGGGCAACTTGACCGCACTCATGATTACCCATCAGATGGCTGATGCCTTGACCTATGGTAATCGTCTTTTGGTCATGAAGGATGGGAAAATTATCAAAGACTTGCGTGCAGAAGAAAAGAACCTTATGACAATGGCAGATTATTATCAGTTGTTTGATTAGAACAGACTTGATGATGGCAATTAACTAAAAAATGACTGAAACTATTGACAGTTACCATTATATTTGATAGAATAAATGTGTTAGATATGTGAAAACATTTATTCGATGGGGCCTTAGCTCAGCTGGGAGAGCGTTTGGCTGGCAGCCAAAAGGTCAGGGGTTCGATCCCCCTAGGTTCCATGATAGACTGGAGTTACCCAGTTTTTTTATGGTTTCATTAGGTTGCTTGGCTCATAAAAACGCCTAACATCAGGTTATTACAACCAATGATGTTAGGCGTTTTTGCTAGTTTTTATCAACCTTACGTTTCATGTCTTCGTATTCTTCTGGTCGTTCGAGACTGAGAATATCCTCATAACTGGCTAGTTGAATATCTTGACCGTAACGGTTTTTAAGAGCAGTGACGACAAGACGATAGGCCAGATTGGTGTTGCGAGAGAGGATGGGACCGTGGAAGTAGGAGCCGTAGACATTCTTGTACTGAACACCTTCCCCATCATGTTCATCATTGTTTCCGATACCGTAGAGGACCTTGCCCAGTGGTTTTTGATCATCGGCTAAAAAGGTTCGCCCCTGATGATTTTCAAAGCCATAGTAAATCTCATCAAAATCTTCGTTATAAATCTTAATATCGCCGATGTAGCGGTTGTCGGTCTGGTTGAGGGTGTAGTGCCCCATGACCCCAACGCCGTCAATCTTGACACCATTAGCTTGGATATAGTATTGCCCTAGAAGCTGGAAACCACCGCAGATAGCCACGACCACCTTGTTTTCTTGGATAAAGGCGTCAAGCGCTTCTTTTTTCAGGGGTAAATCCTTAGACACGATGGACTGTTCGTAGTCTTGACCACCACCAAAGAGGGCGATGTCATAGTGGTTCTTGTCAAAAGAATCTCCCAGCGACACGATGTCCGCCGTCACCTTAGCCCCCAGCTTTTCACCGATGTATTTGAGCATGAGGATATTGCCATAGTCCCCGTAGGTATTCATCAGATCCCCGTAGAGATGGGCGATGTTGATCTCGTAGGTGTAGTCACGAGTGTCGGGAGAGCTTGTTGAGGTGTAAACCATTAGTCTTTCTCCTTTCTGACCGCTTGTTTTTGGGCTAATAGTTCGCGCAGCTCCAGCATGGCGGTATAGGTCGCAAGAATATAGGCGTGCTGACTATCCTGCCTTTCAATGGCGCTGAGCAGGTCTTCCAGCGTTTTTCTAGCGGTGATTTTTTCGGCTGGGTAGCCAGTCACCCGCAAACGTCTAGCGATTTCTGGGTACCGAACGCCACCAGCATTGATTTCAGTGATAGCCATCTGGTTAATCTGTTCAAAATCCGCATCCCAGATCCAGCTGGTATCAATCCCGTCGGCGTAGTTGGCATTGAGCAGGACAGACAAGCTAAATGCATAAGGAGCCAGCTTAATCATCTCCAGCGCCTGACTAGCCCCAACAGGGTTTTTAATCAAAACAAGGGTACAGTCTTTATCACCTATTTTAAAGGTTTCTTGGCGACCGAAAACAGCTCGTGATTTATCAAAGCCAGTCTTGATAACCTCAGGGGATATGCCCAGATGCTCTGCTATGGCGACGGCCGCTAGGGCGTTGTAGATGTTGTAGAGCCCGCCGACATTGATGGTGTAGTTTTGCCCATCGATGACAAAGCTAGAGGAGACATGAGTCAGATTGGTTAGCTCGGTCAGGGTATAATCCAGTGCTGGTCGCTCAAAATCGCAGTTAGGACAGGTATAGTCGCCCAAGTTAGCGTAGGTGTTGAGACGATAGTTGATGATGCTGTCACAGTGCGGACAGAGAATGCCTTCCGTGTTAAAATGTGCCCGCTTTGGCTCTGTTTTTGTCGTGTCAAAACCATAGTATTTGATAGAATTGTTGATAGGATGAGAGTTGAAGAGCGGACTATCACCATTAGCCAGAACTGTTACTTGAGGAGCTTTAGCGATGCCATCCAAAATCATCTGATAAGTGGTGTAAATCTCGCCATACCGATCCATCTGATCACGAAAGATATTGGTCATGACAATCAGGCTTGGGGTGATGTGGTCGGTGATTTTTGATAAACTTGCTTCGTCAATTTCCAGTACCGCAATTTTTCGACCAGAAGCATTCGGTCTAGCCGTTAAAAAAGTTGACGTGATGCCGGTAATCATATTGGCACCGCTTGGATTGGTCACCACTTGTCCAAATGCTTCCCTAAGGATACCAACCGTCAGGGCAGTGGTCAGGGTTTTGCCGTTGGTGCCTGTAATGACGATAATCTCATAGTCTTTGGCGAGATGTTTAAGAATGGTTGGGTCTAATTGTAGAGCAATTTTACCAGGCAGGGTAGAGCCACGACCTAGCTTACTCAGCATAAAGTGAGCTGCTTGTCCAGCAGTCTTTGCAAATACAGTTTTCATGTTCATGTGTTTTATTGTACCATAAAGCACCAGAGCTGTCATGCGGAGAAGATAGGATTAAACTGCTAATTAGTTCTAAATGCTTGCCAAGTTCTTTTTTTTCTGTTATGCTTAAATAGTCTTCAGGGCAGGGTGTAATTCCCGACCGGCGGTGACTGGTGAGTAGACTGCCTTCTAAACCGTATTTTGACCTTTCTGGTTGTGCGATTGGTGTACACAGAGGTGTTAAACGTTTAGGGAACAGTCAATCATCAGAAGTCCGTGAGCGCAAGCTGATGTGGTGTGATTCCACAACCGACAGTATAGTCTGGATGGGAGAAGACAAGGAGTTTTGTTTGAAGCAGGGCTGTATAAGCTTTATCTTTTTGGTGGGTCTATGTCAATTTTTTTGATATTTGATACATCAATTAGGAGAGCAGATGTTGTTCTGTATCGACACCGACCTCTTTGTGACTTCTTTCAATTGTCAAAAATTGGAGGAATTTTTTATATGTTAAACACACGACGTCTGACGTTCATTGCGATTTTAGGGGCACTGTCTTTTGTACTCATGTTTTTCAGCTTTCCGATTATCCCAGGGGCGGATTTTTTGAAAGTTGAACTGAGCGTGTTACCGGTCTTGCTAGGCTTATTTCTAATGGATGTGAAAGCGGCTTACCAGATACTGATTCTGCGCACCGTGCTAAAGCTCTTACTCAATAATCATGGTGTTAATGATGTTATCGGTCTACCGATGAACATCGTCGCTCTTGGGCTATTTGTGACTTGCTTTGCCGTCTTCACCCATCGTCGTCAGTCGACCAAATCCCTGCTATTAGCAGGGGGTATTGGGACGCTTAGTCTGACAGTTGCTATGCTCTTTTTAAACTATGTGTACGCCATACCTCTTTATGCAACCTTTGCAAATTTTGATATCGCCAAGCATATCGGAACAAGCACTTATTTAGTTGGAATGGTCTTGCCCTTTAATCTGGTTCAAGGTGCCTTGTTCACCTTAGCGACGGTCATCATATTACTGCCCCACAAACGCTTATTTAGAAGGATAATGGATGATGCTCAATAAAACGACGTATTATGCGAAAGCCTCGTTTGCCCTGTTAATTGTGGTATTTCTGGGCTATGTGGTTAAATTCTACCCCAATCAGCTGGTTGAGGCGGATAGTGCGATACAAGGTGCTGTGCGTGGCAATCTGCCTCAGATTTTAACCAACTTTTTCTCTCATGTGACCGTTCTTGGTAATACCCTAACTCAGGTTATTTTGGTTAGCGTGCTGACAGCCATACTTTATTTTTGGAAAAACTGGCGCGCTGAGGCGATTTGGGTCTTAACTAGTGGTCTATCGGCAGGCATTTTAATTCCGATATTGAAACTTATCTATGCACGTCCACGTCCTAGCTTGTCGCATTTGGTAGAGGCAAGTGGCTATTCCTTTCCGAGTGGTCATGCAACAGGGGCAATGCTGATCTTTGGCAGTCTGCTTGTTATCATCTCGCAACGTATGCCCAAGGGATGGTTCAAGATGTTGGTGCAAACAGGTCTGATGTTCTTGATTGTTCTTGTTGGTCTATCAAGAATTTACCTAGGTGTGCACTACCCTAGTGATGTGCTAGCTGGTTTTGTGCTTGGCTTTGGAATGCTTCATCTGCTCTATCCGACCTATATGACATGGCGCTTCAAGTGGCGTTTTACCGGTCAATCACGCTAAGCCGATAGCCTAAACGATTGAAAAGATAGAGACTGATATTTTAATCACTGTGTTAAACGAAGAGATTTGGACAGACTTATCCAAATCTCTTTTCTTTTTATTCTTTTTCAAGATAATGGTATAATAAAAGAAAACGATATTAGGAGGTGTCGCATGAAAAAATATGTATGGGCAATCGGACTTGCTCTTATCGTAGGTATCTTGTGGTGGTTTAGTTTACCAAAGGCTACTGACATAGCTTTGCGCTTGGAGCGAGACCGTGCGGAACAGTTTTATCCCGTAGCCTATGCCGATTGGGTAGAGCGCAATGGTCATCAGTTTTATCTAATTAGTCCGTTTGGAGAGCATTCACCAACAAATAACTTACAGGTGATACTGAGTGCAATCTCTACACAAGAGGAGCTGCCGTCGAATCAGATTAAGGTAATTCGTGGGGACTATCAGGAGACCGAGCTGGCTGGTATCCGCTATCTCGTTTTCAATGAGAGTGTTTATGACATCGGTGGTTCAACGCCACGTCTTATGGCCAGCCGTCCGATTAGCAAACAGCACCATATTGAAAAAAATCAGGGTCTTTTTACCTTGACTGATTTATTCAATGGCTATCAGACTTATGTGACTGACGCTGTAGCTAAAGCATTAGAAAACCATCCCAGAAAAGACGAGTTATTAACCAAGCAGTTTGACTGGTCTCCTCTGGAAAAGTATGAGAAAAGCGGGGTTCAAACAGATGGCTATACCATCAGAAACGGCTATATGGTATTTGATATCGGTGTTAGCCTTCCCTTGTCGACATTTCACGATGTCATTGACCCATCTTATCTCAAGGGGAATGACTTACTTGATTATCAGACCTTACAAAGCAGGCAATAAACGATAAAAAAAAAGGCAGACTATCCTGATTGTAAAGCCATCAAGGCAGTCTGTCTTTTTTAAGCCTTATACAATTTTTGGTCTTTGAGGATAAGCTCGCTAACTGAGGCAAATTTTTTCAGTTGCTTCAGTTCTTCTTGATGGCTAATCAGGGTGATGACTAGACCTTCCTTACCCATGCGACCGGTACGCCCAGCACGGTGAGTATAGGCCTCCTTATCCCGAGGCACCTCGTAGTTGATGACCAGCTCAAGCCCTTCAATATCAATTCCTCTGGCAACCAAGTCAGTCGCCAACAGGAGAGCGATGTCATGCTGTTTAAACTTGTCTAAGATGACCTTTCTGAACTTGACATTAACGTCACTGGCAAGGGAAACAGCAGAGCTACCGAGATAGGTTAGTCGCTCCTCGCAAGCCCCTAAATCGGATAAGCTGTTAAAGAACACCAAACCACGGCAGTCTGGAATATTAGCAAATTTGCGTAAAATATCAAGCCGGTCGCGCTTATCAACCATCATGTAGTGGTGGCTGATGGTGTCCAGCTGCTGATGAGATAAATCAATAATCACGGTATCCTCAGCTAATGTCGTCTTATCGATAGCTTGCGTGGCAGAGACATAAATCATCTGATGGTCGCGCGGGGCGTAGGTGATGATTTTTTTGACAAACTGATACTGGCTGTCTTGCAAGAGGTCATCAAACTCATCTAGGATAATGGTGTTGATTGACATCATTTTTATCTTTTTCAGCTTAATCAACTCAAAGATTCGACCTGCCGTACCGATGAGAATCTCCGGTCCTTTTTTTAATCGCTCAATTTGTCGTTTTTGGCTGGAACCAGATAAAAATAGCTGAGCGGTCAATCCTAATGGTTCTGCCCAGGTTTTGGTGACTTCAAAAATCTGCCCAGCTAGTTCAGAGTTGGGGGCCAAAATCAGCAACTGCTGACTTTTTTTAGGGCTTAGTCTCAGTAAACTTGGCAAGAGATAGGCTAGGGTCTTGCCTGTTCCTGTCGGACTCACGGCTAGTAAATGTTGACCGTCTTTAATGGGGGTAAAGACAGCTTCTTGGATGGGAGTCAGTTGGTGAAACTGAAGTTCAGTCAACTGGTCTTGCCAAACCTTTGGGAAATTCGATAACATGATGCTCTACTTTCTTTTGTCAGTTGCCCTCATTATACCATAAAAAACCTAGCTAGGGGCTAGCGACTTTTTTTAAAATAAGGTAAAATAGGATGAGACGACTAGAAGAACGAAGGAGACAAGATGCGACAAAAACCTATTATTATCGGTGTGACAGGTGGATCTGGTGGTGGAAAAACAAGCGTTTCTCGTGCGATTTTAGCTAATTTTCCGGATGCCAAAATCGCTATGATTGAACATGATTCCTACTATAAAGACCAAGCCCACTTAACCTTTGAAGAGCGGGTGAAAACCAACTATGACCACCCCTTAGCCTTTGATACGGACTTGATGATTGAGCACTTAAAAGAGTTAATCGCTGGTCGTCCGGTCGACATCCCGATTTACGACTACACCATGCATACAAGGAGCGATAAATCCTATCGTCAAGAGCCACAAGATGTTTTTATTGTTGAAGGGATCTTGGTGTTAGAAGACAAGCGACTGCGCGATGTCATGGACATTAAACTGTTTGTGGATACAGATGACGACATTCGGATTATCCGTCGGATTAAGCGCGATATGGAGGAGCGTGGGCGCAGCCTTGACAGTATCATCGAGCAGTACACGACAGTGGTTAAGCCCATGTATCATCAGTTTATCGAGCCGACCAAGCGCTACGCCGACATCGTCATCCCAGAAGGCGTGAGCAACCTGGTGGCAATCGACTTGATTAACACAAAAATCGCAACGATTTTAGCAGAGTAAAAAGAGAGAAGTTATGATAACTTCTCTCTTTCGTTCATTACAACAAACCAGTGCCGTGGACTTGGTTGGTGCCTGTCTGTGCGAGCAAATCAGCATAGTTGGTCTTGTTGACACCGCCACCGAGGAGAATCTCGATGCGACCGTCAGCGTGGCTAATTAGGGTCTTGATATGGTCGATGTTGTCAAAAATGTTATGACGTTTTTCTGAACCATGAAGGAGAAGGCGCTTGAAACCGAGCTCAATCAGCTGGTCGAGGGCTGTTGTCTGCTCTGCTATTGGTACCAAATCAAAAGCCATATGAAAGACCATGTCTACCCCTTGGCAAGCGGGCAAGAGTTGCTCGATAGCCTCTATGTCGATGCGGTTATCCGGCGTCAGACAGCCAAAGACTAGAGCGTCGCTTTCCAGCTCAACCGCGTGGAGGATGTCCTCCTCCATGATACGGAGCTCGATGTCGTTATAGACAAAGTCACCGCCGCGAGGGCGAATCATGGTTGCGACACTGATCTGGTTGTCGTGGAGGAAACGAGCAGCTTCCTTGATGACACCGTAGCTGGGAGTTGTTCCCCCAACAGCTAGGTTATCACAGAGCTCAACACGGGTGATGTCCGTCCCAACCAGGCGGTGGAGGTCAGTTAGGTTTTCGGCGCAAAATTCTTTTGTAATCATCTTAGTCTCCTTATTTTTGTTAATAATTCATTATAACATAAGGCGTTAACGGTTGCAATTTTCGGCTATTTTTTGTAGAATGAAGACAGAAAACAGGAAAGTGAGATAACGATGAGAACGATTAACACCCCCCATGCACCAGCAGCTATCGGTCCTTATGCCCAGGCTAAGGTTGTCGGCAACCTGCTCTTTACCAGCGGTCAGCTTCCCTTGTCAGCAGAGACAGGAGAGGTTGTCGGCACAACCATCGAAGAACAGACCCAGCAGGTTCTAAAGAACCTGGAAGCCATTTTGACTGAGGCGGGGACAAGCTTTAACAAGGTTGTTAAGACCACTTGTTTCTTGGCAGATATGGCTGATTTTTCGGTGTTTAACAGTGTTTATGAGACGGCTTTTGCAGCAGAAGTACCAGCTCGCTCTGCCTTTGAGGTCGCTCGTTTACCGCGTGATGTCAAGATTGAGATTGAAGTGATTGCAGAGATTGGGTAAACTCTAAAAGCCTAAGAGCAGAGGAGGGGATGATGAGATTATTAGAAGAACGTATTTTAGCGGATGGTCGTGTTTTAGGCGAAAACATTTTAAAAGTTGATCGTTTTTTAACCCACCAAGTGGACTACCAGCTGATGAAGGCCATCGGTCAGGTCTTTGCGACTGCCTATGCTGAGTGTGGGATTACAAAGGTGGTGACCATCGAAGCCTCAGGTATTTGCCCTGCCCTCTACACTGCTGAGGCGCTTGGAGTTCCCATGATTTTTGCTAAAAAGCATAAGAACATCACCATGACTGAGGGCATCTTAACGGCTGACGTTTATTCCTTCACCAAGCAGGTGACCAGCACTGTCTCGATTGCAGGTCGACTCCTATCCGCCGAGGACAAGGTCTTGATTATCGATGATTTTTTGGCAAATGGCCAAGCTGCCAAGGGGCTTATCGACATCATCAGTCAGGTTCAAGCCAGCATAGCTGGTGTCGGCATCGTTATCGAGAAATCCTTTCAAACAGGCCGCCAAGTGCTGGAAGATTTAGGTGTTCAGGTGACGTCTCTGGCTCGGATTGAGCGGTTTGAGGACGGTCAGGTGGTCTTTGGACCAGCAGATGCTTAGAAGTTGAGACTGGGACAAAAATCGGTAACCCGAAGGGGGCGATGAGTCGTTAGCCCACCTCCGCACAGTTGAGTAGGGCTGTAAAAGCTGATCAGATTATCGAATTATAGTCCGCTCAACCACTGTGCCTTGCTTGAAAATTAAAAATCACTTGAGAGGTTAGGACTTTTGTCCCAACCTCTTTTTGGTGTAGAGGGGAACTTTTACCTCAGGCTCTTGTGACGAGTTAAGAGCAGTGAGGCTTGAACAACGTGAAAGCCAGCGTCTTTAGGCACTGGCTGGTCTCGTGGGCCTATAGCCCTTGTTCAAACCACCCGTTTGACGGGTGGTCGTGATTGGTAACGACGCTAGATGCCGTTGTGGAGTGCTTCAAGGGACCTGACCCTTGAAGGTGGGAAATTGCGAGTTGCAAGGCAACTCCACTCCCCAATACGCTGGTGTCATCAGCAGAACAGCTCTGAATGAATCAAATGTGGGAAATAATGTTTCCAAAATTTCCAAATGAAACGTGCGTGATGATAGGGTGGTCATCTACCACATGGATGTACACCGCACGCTGGATATTACTGGATGCTTTTGAACGTCTCTCAAAATTTTCCTTGTCCAGCTGTTTGCCCCACTCCATGCGTTGAGTGATAGGTCATCCGACATGTTGGATACTGGTCACTGTATCCTATCACTTGAACCTATCTTTGTGTGGCAGACTGTCCAAACATGCGACAAACTTATTTTTTCCATAAAAAAACTAAACTGTTCAAAACAGACATCACTGTTCTTCATGCGTTTGTCCTGATTTTCAGTTTTTTTTGTGGACAGTTCTTATAAATTGTGATACAGTAGATTTGAATACTATAAATAAAAATAGTCTTTGCACCTGATTGCCCCATCTTATGCTGAGATGAGCATCATAAAAGACGCTTTTATTAGATAAGGAGAAAGGGTCTATGACAAAATTTAGACGTTCACTGTTTGGGTACAAGGTTCGAGATGTTGACAAAGCAGTGAAGTTTTTAAAGGTAGAGTTGCGACAGCTAAAGCAACAAAACGATGAGTACCTCCGTCAAATAAAGCATCTTACTGATGAGTTGAGAAAAGCCAAGGCCGAAGAAGAACTAATCAGAGATGCCATTATCGATGCGAAACATTTATCTAAACGCTTGGTACGTGAGGCAAAAGAACAAGCGACCGAGATGTTGTTTGAAGCTGAGCGTGACATCAATAAACAGTTCGTCCAGTTTGAGGAAAACATGTCGGTTCTAAAACACATGCATGCCAACATCGTCTCTCAAAAACAAGCCCTTAAACAAGAACTCGAAACCACCATCGATCGTTACAAGGAGATGGTAGGAACAGTCGATCAGGGGGCTGAGCGGTTTGATCGTCTCCAGCAAAACATGACGACAGGGCTTGAGCAGGTGGCTGAAAAGACGACCAGCTCTAAACAGGTCATCTTTTTACCTAAAGCGATTCAGAAAAAAGAAGAGGTCAAGGTCGGTCTTGATGTGTCTAAACTGAGCGCGACTAGTCCAGATTATGATCAGTATATTGCGCCGGAACAACCACCTAAAGCAAAAGCACCTCTAACTGATTATTCTGGTCATACTGGCACTGGCGACAGGCTGGTGGCAGCCCAGAGTAGTCCGTCAGGTTTTGTCTCAAGTGACGAGATTCCTGTCTTTTCTTTTAAGTGAGAAAGGAGCAGTATGGATAAACTAAACCAGTCCTTTCAGGAAGTTCTTCACCAACGAGGGTTTCAGATGAAGGTGACCTCTGCTGAACAACAGCTCACCTACAAAAGCAGGCTAGCGCTTGATGATGGTGTTCTAGTTGATTTTGCAGTGCAGGTGCCGGTTTCTGACACCAGAGAGGTGATCCAGTTGGTCTTTGACAATCTCTTGACCTGTCCTGATCAGGCTCAGAGGAGTGTGTTTTTGGACATGCTTAACCACATCAATGTGACCTTTGGGATATACTTTTACTTTGCTTTGCGAGAGGATGGAACGGTCTTTGCGCGATACATGCTACCAGTTGACCCTGATCGGACAGAGGTCATCATGGAACTAGCTCAGACCGGTAGTCATCTCATCAAACAAGTCAGGGAGTTACTGATTGATACCCTTATCCAATGATTGGGGCAGTCAGTCGTCCATGACCGCTGGTTGACTGTTTTAGCGACAACTTCTTGTTCTCTAGCTGTCGTGCTGAGAGGCAGGGGGCGTGGCTTTTAACAGTAATACTGACTTATTTTGTATTATATAGATATATAGAAAGAAAACACAAAGAAAACACTATGTTTAAACGCTTTAAACGTGACACGAAACAGATTTTTTCGATTCGTAAGTTCAAGGCTTACGGGGCGTCGTCAGCCTTGCTAGTGACCCTGTTCTTTGCGACGGGGGCTCAGGCTGAGGAGGTAGCTAATCAGTCCTCACCATCAGACAGTGATGGGGCGTCTGCGACAGAAACCTCTAGCTCATCAGGCACGGTCGAAACCGACAGCCTGATCATCTCAGAAACACCTGAAACGCCTGAGGCAAGCTCAGTCTCTGCTGAAGCAGAGGTAGATCCAGCGGCGTCAACAGTTGCTGAGGCAACCACAACAGCGACTGAAGCGACCACGGCACCATCAGCGGCGCCTGCAGTGTCTGAAGGAGCGGTCGCTAAAACAGCTACTGAGACAACAGAGCAGGAAAAACCTGCAGCTGAGACCCCAGTCAAACGCTCTGCCATCATCAGCTATACGGTCCAGTACGTCAGCAAGGCGATTGGCAAGGTCGTCCACAGTGTGGTCAAGACCAAGGTTGTTGAAACGACCGAGGCTGTTGCAACAGCAACCGTCAACGAAAACGGCGCTGAGTTGGTCAATGACAGTCAACTGGAAAACTACTACGTCCCAGATGGTCTGCCGACAGCACGGACGGCTGAGATCACCGAGGGGGCTGCCAATGTCATCACCTATGAGGTGGAGGGCTTTGGTGATGCCACGGCGCGTGAGGTAGCAATCAGCTACCGAGTGGACTATGTCGATGCGACGACCAAGGAAGTCCTCTACAGCGAAAACAAGACCCATACCGTCCTCGCCGAGAGCGATCAGGCTGAGGCTGTCATCACTGAGGAAGCAACTGCTCTTACCACTGTGACCAAGCTCGACAACTACCGCCTGCCAGTCAACGCTGCAAAACTCCTGACCCAAACCATTAAAACCCAACAGGAAAACGTCCTGGTCTTTGTCGTGGAGTCAAACGACACCGCTAAAAGCCGCCGCACCCGCAAGGTGGAAAGCTCAGTCAGCGAGGACAAGCCCTACTTGACCATCGAGAACTTTACTGATTACCCAAGTTCTGATGGAAAAATAAGTTTGGGAAATGACAACCCGATCTATAAAGACAACGGCAGCAACCAGGTGGTGCCGCTGGTCTTCAAAATCGGCTTTAGCCGTATCGAAGCTGATCAGTTAGAGTTGACCGATGATGCTAAAGAACTAGGTCTGAGCCTGGATGTCACATCAGGCTATATCCGAGGCGATATCAACCTGTCTAGTATACAACCCAAGACCTACAATGTCGGCTTTAAGTCCAAACTTGACTCAGGAGTGGAGGTGAGCATTCCAGTAACTATTGAAAAGATACCTGTTTATGGTTTCTTCCTCTATGACGACGCTGATTCTCCTTATAGTACGGAGTATTTCTATACTGGTGGAGATCGTTGGGAGAGATTTAGAAATGATTCTACCAGTTCCTATGAGAAAGATGATAACCCAGTAAAAGTTACGATGGAAATCGAAAGTTCAGTACGGGAGAGTGACTTTTTACCTACAAATAAGACCACCTTTGATTACAATATCCAACTAACCACGACGCCGTTTGGTTATTATGTACGCCCCAATCAGAAGGTTAGTGATGCCACTAAAGATACCCAAAAATATTTGACAACGGTTCCCGTTTTTGCAGGTCTGGATCACTACAAGACATTCAATGATGACAGCCTAGCTTTACAAATTACTGACTTCAAGGTGCTATCAGCTAGCGAGGGTGTAACAGTTAAGTTGCTAGACATACGGTCCACAGAAAATCTTCCTCAATCTTATTATTCAGGTAGGGCTTCTACAGTGTCCGTGAATCACTCGATATATAATTCCACAACTGTAGACAAGCCATACATTTATTCCGAGGACAAGCCTATCTACTACCTCCATTTCACAAAGTTACCCAAAACAGCAGGGAACTATAAAGCTACAGTGCAAATTACCGATAACTTTGGTGTTGTCAAGACTTTTAACCTCAACCTAAAAACAATCGAGCGTTCTCTGGGTGGCGCCTTGACCAATGCGGACGTGCAGTTTGAAGGCAATCCTGACCGGATATCTGGCACTTCTGGTCTGGTTAGTGTCCCAGCTGAGACGGCTAGACAAGAGCTCGGTAAGGTCGTCCTCAACAAAGACAACGCCTGGATCATCGAGAAAACCCTGCCACCAGGCATCGCTCTGGAGCCGATCAGCCGCACTGACAAGGGTGACATCCATGAAGCCAAGGTGGTTAAGAAAGAAGGGAACAAACTAAACCCAGGTCGCTATAGTTTCGAAGTCAAGGCTGTCGATGGTCACTTCGGGGACAACGCTCCTGTGCGTGAGTTTGTCTTTGAAGTCACCGATGCTATCGTTAAGATCCCTCACCAAGTCTGGGAGGAGGGCAAGACTGACGCTCCGATTCCAGTTGCCATGGAGAGCGGCACGACCATCTCTAGCATGCGGATTGACTATGCACCTAATCATGCCGTCATTACTACAGATGGCGATAACAAGAGACTTGAGGTGTTTGCTACCAAAAAAACCGATGCTAACCAGACGGCACGCCTCTATGTGACCTATATCAATGGCGATGGCAGTACATCTGAAACTTATACGGACTTTACCTATGAGGTCAAGCCAGGTCAAGTCAACGACCTGACCCTTGAAGTGAGCAATGCGAATCAGACCGTTAAAGAGGGCGATAGTTGGGAGACCATGACCATCACCCATACCGAGGGGGCTAGTCTGCGGATCGACACCACGACACTGCCTAAGGGTACCCGCTTTAACCCGAGCGACAAGACCATCACCGGTCGCGGTCTCTATGAGGGCACCTACGATGTGCCAGTTGTTGTCGAAAAAGACGGTCTGGTCAAATTGACCCTCATCAAGCTGGTGGTCACACCGGATCGGTTTGAGGTAGCAGATGAGAACGTCACCATTAAGGTCTTGGACAAGGTTGATGGCATCAAGTTTGAAAACATCCCTCAAGATGCTAGGGTGACCTATGATGATAACGTCGCAACAATACTCTCTAACTATGGTTTGAGCCTGACTGGAAATGTCATCACCGGGACACCAACAAGAACTGGGGGCATCAGCCTTAGAGCGAATATCACTGTCAAAGGCAGCAATGGTCTAGTGCGGTCGGACTGGGCGTGGCTGTACATCACCATCACAGGACGAACAGTCAGCCTAACTGCTGATAATAAAGAGCAACGTCTTGAGGTCGATAGCGATGCTTTTAAACCCATCACTCTGACCAAAGACCTTCACTCCACGCTAACCTTTTATGCGGATAACAAGAAAGTTGATCCTGAAGTTGCTCTGCCACCAGGTCTGACCTATAACCCTGCGGATAAAACCATCACCGGGACACCGACAACAGTGGGCAAATACACGTTTTATGTTTTAGCAGGACTTCCAGAAAACTTGGTTGAAAGCGGAGAATTAGAACCACGATTGTTACCTCCCAACCTAAGTAAAAATAATCAATATACCTGGGAGAGAATCGACGTCACCGTTGTTCCCGTTAATCCTAAGTTCAGCCTGACCAATGAAGAGCAGACCTTCTCAACGGTTGAAAACATGCAACCGGTTAAGATCACGGCTGATCCAGGGGTGACCATCGAAGTACAAAATCTCCCAGTAGGGGTCTACTATGATCATCGCACTCAGACCATCATCGGTCGCCCAACAGATGGGATAACTAAGCAATTTGTTTTAGATGACGATGGTATATACAGAGAGGTTCTAAAAGACACCTATGAAATTGCGGTGGTGGCGACCAACTCTGTGGAGAAAGGGAGCGGTAAACTGACCAAGTATGTCACCCTCAAGCTGACCCCGATCGCACCGAGTCTTCAGGCCACGCTTGCTGAGCAAACCATCGATGCCACTCAGGCTATTACACAGATTGTCTTGCAAAAGGATGCGTATTCGACGCTTAGTCCAATCAATTTGCCGTCAGGTCTTAGCTATGATGAAGGAACTCAGACCATCTCAGGAATACCGACTGCAGTTGGTACCCACCGAATCACGGTGAACACAAATCTTGAGCAGAAATTGGTCGGCGCTAATCTGACAACTGCGACGCAAGAAATCGTTATAACTGTCAATCCAGTAGCGGTTAATCTGACAGTGACGCCAGAGCGTCAGACCAAGCAGGTCTTGACCCCGATTGATGAGGTTAAGATTGAGACCTCACCAGGGGCAGAACTGACTGTTAACGGTGAGAAACTTGGAGACTACATCCAGAGTATCCCGGGTCTGACCTATAACCCAGATACCAAGACCATCTCAGGAACACCAACGAGGGTTGGTACCTATACCTTTACGGTTGACGCTAACTATCCTGTCTCTGGTAACCCGAAAACCTCCAAAGAGGTAACCATCGAGGTGACTGCCTTGCCGGTTGAGCTTTCCATCGCGGACAACGACCAAACGGTCCAAGTCAACAAGCCAATCACCCCGATTAAAATTAGTCACACTGATTTGAGTAACCTATCCATTTACACCCCTGGTGGGGGAATTATTCCTGAAGATGAGATGGCTGATTACCTCCTGGAGCGTTACGGTCTGGTGTATGACAAGGATAGCAACACGCTATCAGGTTCACCGTTTAGCGTCGGCTTGATTCGTTTCAAACTTCGTGCCCAACACACGACTGATAATGGTGGACTCAAATACGAGAAATACTTGACAATCAATGTACTACCTAGCGATACCCTGCCAACAACAACCGTCCCAGTGATTAATCCAATGATTGAAGGGTCATCCGTGGTGACAGGTAAAGGTATCGAGGGGGCAACGATTAATGTCATCCTACCAGACGGCATTCAAAAATCAACAACGGTTAAAGGTGGTGTATGGAGCATTGATGCTAACGCACCATTCGTCAAAGGTGAGAATGTCATCGTCAGCCAAACACGCCAATCAGGTGCTCCAAGTGACCACATCACAGCAACTGCCGTACCGAAAATTACCCAAGGCAACGACGATAAAGACGGTAAAACCCCAACCGTGACAACTCGACCAGACACACAAGACGGCAAGACCGGTGTCTGGGTGATCTTCAGCCTAGATGGCGAAGAAATCACCAAAACCTTTATTGCTAACGGTCAAGATGGCGCAGCAGGTCAAGACGCTCGTCAGATTTCAGTGAAGAGTGAGCCTGCTAATGTCGGTGGCAAGTCAGGTCACAACATCATCGTTTACTACACTGATGATAATTCCGTCGTATCAACTACCTTTGTCGCAGATGGTGACAAAGGTGAGCAAGGTGAACGTGGTGAAAAAGGTGAGCAAGGTGAACGTGGTGAAAAAGGTGAGCAAGGTGAACGTGGTGAAAAAGGTGAGCAAGGTGAAAAAGGTGAAACTGGTGCAGCAGGTGCTAACGGTCAAGATGGTGCAGCCGGTCAAGACGGTACCTCAGTTGGCATTAGCAACACTGAAACCCTACCAAACGGCGACATCAAAGTAACCTTCACAGATGGCAATGAAATCATCATTCCTAAAGGTGCCAAAGGTGACCAAGGTGAAAAAGGTGACCAAGGTGAAAAAGGTGAAACTGGCTCAGCCGGCACAAATGGTGTTGACGGTAAAGCTGGTATCTCTGGTACTGACGGTGCAACCCCAACAGTTACTGTCGGCACAAACGGCAACTGGCATGTGAACGGTGCTGATACAGGCATCCCAGCAGCTGGTACGAACGGTGCAAACGGTGCTAATGGTTCAACACCAACCGTTTCAGTTAGCGACAACGGCAACTGGTTCATCAATGGTTCAGACACAGGCATTCCAGCCAAAGGTCAAGACGGTGTAGCAGGTAAGAATGGTCAAGATGGCACAACAACAGCTAACACGATCGTTATCGGCGACAACGGCAACTGGTTCATCAACGGTAAAGACACTGGTATCCCAGCGACAGGTTCAAATGGCGCAAACGGTACAAACGGTCAACCAGGTTCAGTAGCGATTAACCCAGCAACAAACACATGGGTCATCAATGGTAAAGACACTGGTATCCCAGCAAATGGTACGAACGGTCTTAACGGTAAAGATGCGGCTACAGCAACCATCATCATTGGTACAAACGGCAACTGGCACGTTAACGGTGTAGACACTGGCGTTCCAGCGACAGGTGCCAAAGGTGAACGTGGTGAAAAAGGTGACCAAGGTGACCAAGGTGAAAAAGGTGAAACTGGTGCAGCAGGTGCTAACGGTCAAGATGGTGCAGCCGGTCAAGACGGTACCTCAGTTGGCATCAGCAACACCGAAACTCTGCCAAGTGGTGACATCAAAGTGACCTTCTCAGACGGTAAAGAAATCGTTGTACCGAAAGGTCAGGATGGTCGTGACGGTAAAGACGGCAAGACTCCAGTTGTTGAAGCAGTCAAAGGTGCTGATGGTGTGACCACAATCACCTTCAAAGACCCAGACACCGGTGCGCCAATCGGTGACCCAGTCAAGGTTAAAGATGGTGAGAAGGGTCCAGACGGTACATCCGTAACCATCACCAACACCGAAACTCTGCCAAGTGGCGACATCAAAGTGACCTTCTCAGACGGTAAAGAAATCGTTGTACCGAAAGGTCAGGATGGTCGTGACGGTAAAGACGGCAAGACTCCAGTTGTTGAAGCAGTCAAAGGTGCTGATGGTGTGACCACAATCACCTTCAAAGACCCAGACACCGGTGCGCCAATCGGTGACCCAGTCAAGGTTAAAGATGGTGAGAAGGGTGCAGACGGTACATCCGTAACCATCACCAACACCGAAACTCTGCCAAGTGGCGACATCAAAGTGACCTTCTCAGACGGCAAAGAAATCATCGTACCGAAAGGTAAAGATGGTCGCGATGGCCGTGACGGCACAAATGGTAAATACGGACGCGATGGTCAACCAGGACAACCAGGTAAAGATGGTCGCGACGGTCAACCAGGAACACCAGGTAAAGACGGACGCGATGGTCAGACCGATTCAAATCATTCAACTGGTACTAATGGGTCTGTCAGCTCACATGACATGCAACCATTAGCATATACAAGTCAGAAAGCTACTGTTACAAGTCAGACAAGCACAGCACAACTACCAAATACGGGAGTTGACAATGCAGTCTTCCTTGAACTTGCTGGCTATATGACATTGTTGGGTGGTGCGATGTTTGTTAATAAATCACGTCGGAAAAAATAAGTGATTAGAACAATGTCTTGACGGACGAACTCTAGCACAAATAGTCACTTATTTTAAAGCAAGTGACTATTTGTTTATAATAAATGAAAGAATTGACGGATGAAATGGGAGAGATATTTAAAATATTCAATTAGAAAATTATCTATAGGTGCGGCATCAGTTTTAATTGGGTTAGGTCCAGCTGTTACACCATTGCAACAAGCTTATGCATCAGAAGCTCAAGATTTTAATAAAAATCAATATATTATCGATACAGCTGCAGATTTAAAACAGCAGGTCATTAATCTACAATCATATACTGACCTTTTTAGTAGTCAGGTTAGAATTAACCAATTTAATCAGTATGTTCAAAAGTTGCAGGCGAAACTTGATGCTTATTCTCAGCGTCAGTCTGTCTGGTACAAGCCTGCTGATTGGGAAAGATATGAACAAAAAGTGATTGAGGCCACTACATTGCTTGAACAGGCGCAGTCTATTTATGATGTTTTACCGAGTATGGCGAGTAAATCTAGCGAAAATTTAGCGAAAGCACAAGCTATTTTCGCCAGAAAAAATCAGTGGGGTATTATTTTTCGAGAGGACCACGAGACTATCGAACAGGCAATAGATAGAACTTATCAGGATCTTAAAGTTGCTTATGAGGAAATGCTACCGCTTACTAACGATATTACGCCAATCGCTTCGGTTTATCAGCGCCTCATGCCAAGTTTTGAGCAACAAAATCCCCTCTATAAGATGTTAAATGATTTGACGAGCTTGGAGAATTATATCGAAAGTACAGCGACAACTGCTCGTCGAGAGCATGAAGAGTTATCTAAAGGCTTCGCAGAAAATCATAAAATTTTGGTGAGTAACCTTAATGGTCGCTTAAGTGAAGATGATGAAAAAGCACTTTTAGAGGCGTTAACGTTCGACTATACCGTTTCATTTGATGATACGGAAACTGCTGTTTTTGTTAACTATGAGGGCGTTTACAAAATAAGGTTTAACCATGATGGTACTTTAACTGTTCTCTATACAACCGATGGTTCAGAAGATACAGTTCCACTTAGTTTGTTTGCAAGACAAGATACTAATGCTCAGCCTAGTTATACCATTAGCTATCGTTATGAGCATGCACCCGAGGGGCTAGTACCACCAGTAGCTGTGAGCAAGAAGATAGGTGAAGTGATTGATTTCCCACAAGATGGTGAGGTAATTACTAGATCCGAAGGAACTTATCGTTTGTCTTGGGATAAATCAGTTAACCGAGTTCCTAGTTCTAACTATGAAGTGGTAGGTATCTGGGAATTTATACCAATCACTCGTTATGATGTGACTTATGAATTTCGTTCAACCGATGGCAGTCAATTGCCAGAAGTCGTTCAAAAGTTAAAACCGATTGATCAAATAGGAGTAGTGCAGGGGACACAGGTCACTCCTCCAGAAACGTTCCAAGATCAGTTAGAAGCTCGTGGTATTTGGCGCTTTGAAGGCTGGGATAAAACTAGTCAACTAGTTCAAGATAGTCCATTACGCTTCATTGGTACCTGGGAGTTTGTTAAAAATCATGAGTTATTGGCGGCAATAGCAGAGCTGGAAACAGAAGTTATTCTTTCTAACAGAATCTTGACAACTCAAAACTATCAGCAAGCAAGCAATCGTTTGGCTTATGATCAGTCACTGGCTAAGGCACGTGCTATTCTAGCAAATAGTCAATCAGATTTGACTGCTATCCGAGAAGCACTGACGAGCCTATCCACCGTCAAAAATAGTCTTGATGGTGATCAACGTATTGCCACAAGTAAGGTAGAAGCCGCAGAAAGCACAGCCCAAGCCGCCCAAGCTAAATTGGCTGATGCGACCTCTGATCAGCTCGTCACTCCAACGGAGAAATCCGCAGTTGATGAGGCCATCGCTGAAGCGCGTACAGCCCTATCAGAAGCTAGACGTGCTGTCGACAGCTTGCCATCAGGTAGCGCTAAGACAGCCTTGGAAGGTCGCCTAGGTGCCGTATCTCTTCCGGCTAGCCCAGCAATCACCGACAGCAATAGCAACGGTCGCTTGGACAGTGAGGAAGGAGCGGAAGCCAAGGCTATCGCCGAGGCAACAAGTAAGGTAGAAGCCGCAGAAAGCACAGCCCAAGCCGCCCAAGCTAAATTGGCTGATGCGACCTCTGATCAGCTCGTCACTCCAGCAGAAAAGACAGATAATGTTTCGATGGGAGTGGATAAAACTGTATTCCCTTCTATTCAGCAAAGTGTATATAGGAGTAACCTAGACATAGAGTCACGACTCTCATCTACTAGTCAACCCTCGACGTCTTCAATCCCTTCTTTGACGGTTACTCAGACTGAACCGGAATCATTGAAGTCAGCAGATAGCTCAGAGGATATTCTATCATCGAAACCTTCTGTTCAACCATCAAATGAAACGGTACAGCAGATTGACTCAAATACCTTACCGCTAATTATTGCTTTAGGTGGAACTATATTCTTAATATCAGGACTAGCAGTCGTTATTATTAAGCGTAAGAAGCATGATGATTAAAGTGTTGATGGCTCTTATTAACTACAGTTGATTATTGGATAGTCACTAATAACTGAGTTCAGACAAAGAGAATTTTCAGCTCAAAAAACAGAGATTCACAATTGCCGTGAGTCACTGTTTTAGTATAGGAGATTAGCTAGCTATAAGACCTGTTTTAGGTCAACCCTAGCTTGCAGTTTTCATATCAGGGTACATCGTTTGCTCCCCAGGCAAGCAGGCTCCGTATCAACTTTACTTTGGGCTAAAATTGTTGGTTTTTCTTGATGTTTTAAGATTCGGATCTACAAATTTCTAATAGAGAAACGTCAAAAAACTTTGCAAATCTCTTGACAAATCTGCTATTTTTCGGTAGAATGGCTAAGAACGTGAAAATGTTACATTATCTTGAGGAGGTGAAAAATATGTCAAAAACAGTTGTCCGTAAGAATGAGTCACTTGACGACGCACTCCGTCGTTTCAAACGTGCGGTTGTGAAAGCTGGTACTCTTCAAGAGGTGCGTAAACGTGAGCACTATGAGAAACCGTCTGTGAAACGCAAACGCAAATCAGAAGCTGCTCGTAAACGTAAGAAATTCTAATGTTTAGCGAGCGCAAACAATGACTGTGATAGAGGCTGGGACTTAAGTCCTCGCCTCTATCTTGTTTTTTAGCGCTGGATGATTTGGGTCTATAGAGACTTAAAGAGGAAAAGGAATGATCAATTTTCAAGAGGCTTTTGAATGGTTGAAAACGAGCTTAAGTTTTGGGATAACGCCAGGTTTAGAGCGTGTTCAGTGGCTATTAGAGCAACTCGGCAACCCTCAACATCAGCTAGCTGCCATCCATGTGGTTGGGACAAATGGCAAGGGTTCAACGGTTAACTATCTAAGACATATCTTTCAGGAGGCAGGGTATACTGTCGGCACCTTCACCTCGCCGTCTATCATGGATTTTAGAGAGAGAATAGCGATTAATGGTCATATGATCAGTCGTGAGGATTTTGTCAAAGCGGTTGAGCTCCTTCAGCCAGTAGTGTCTCGTTTGGAAAGCGAGACGGACTTTGGTCCTGTGACGGAGTTTGAGCTAATAACCCTAATCATGTTTATTTACTTTGCTCGGTTACATCCAGTCGATTTAGTGGTGATTGAGTCGGGCTTGGGCGGTCGGTATGACTCGACCAATGTGTTTACCCCGCTGGCAGTTATTTGTACCTCGATTGGTCTTGACCATCAGAATTTTCTAGGAGATACTCATCTGGCGATTGCTGGTGAGAAAATCGGTGTGCTAAAGAGAGGGGTTCCTTTAATTTTTGCTGAACATCGTTTGGAGGTCCGCCAACTGTTTTACCAAACAGCTGAACGTCTAGCCAGCCCTATCTATGAAAAGGGCAAACATTTTGACCTGACAGAGACTGACACAGGTCTCACCTTTTCTGACGAAGAGGGGCAATTAACAAATCTCGTATTGGCCATGCCAGGTCAACACCAGGTATCAAACTCTAGTCTAGCGCTGATGACCAGTCGCCTGTTAGCAAAGACTTACCCAAATCTTACTGATGAGCACATCAAAAATGCTCTAGCCAAGAGCTTTTGGTTGGGGCGGACAGAGTTTATCTTCCCCAACCTCATGATTGATGGTGCCCATAATGATGAAAGCATCAAGGCTCTAGTCGATGTCTTACAGCAAGATTATGCTGACAAGACGATTCATATTCTATTTGCGGCCATAGATACCAAGCCTGCTCACTCTATGTTGCAGCAGCTACAAGGCTTTGCTGACCTGACCGTCACGACATTTGATTATCCCAAGGCCTATGCCCTAGAGGCTTACCCTGAAGCTTATCCCCGTGTAGCGTCTTTTGAAAAATGGCTAGCGCGGTTGGAGGAAGCAAGAGAAGAAGATCTTTTTGTCATTACAGGCTCACTTTATTTTATTGGTCAAGTGAGACGACATCTTTTATCACCTCAAGGCTCGTCAAATGCTTGAGCTTTTGGTATAATAGGTAAGATTGCTCTATTTGTGCAATTAGTTTGACACGGAAAAGAATAATAACGACACATGAAACAACACATCATAGACACCTTAGCAGGTATCGATATTCGGTTTGACGAGCCACTGAAACCCTATACCTACACAAAAGTTGGTGGTCCGGTTGACTACCTTGCATTTCCTAGAAACAAATTTGAGTTGGAACGCCTCGTTCGCTTTGCCAATCAGGAAAACATTCCTTGGATGGTTTTGGGAAATTCAAGCAATATCATCGTTCGCGATGGGGGTATTCGTGGCTTTGTCATCATGTTTGATAAATTCAATACAGTGACGGTTAATGGCTATGTTATTGAAGCAGAAGCAGGGGCCAACTTGATTGAAACGACCAAAGTTGCTCAGTTTCACAGTTTGACTGGTTTCGAGTTTGCCTGTGGCATTCCTGGCAGCATCGGTGGGGCAGTATTTATGAACGCTGGTGCTTACGGTGGTGAGATTGCTCATATCCTACTATCTGTCAAGGTGATGACCTCATCAGGCGAGATAAAAACCATTGAAGCCAAGGACATGCGTTTCGGTTACCGCCATTCCATTATTCAGGAGACAGGGGATATTGTTATCTCTGCTAAGTTCGCTCTAAAACCAGGTGATTACACATTGATTAGTCAAGAGATGGCGCGATTAACCCATTTACGCGAGCTCAAGCAACCACTGGAGTTTCCGTCCTGTGGGTCTGTCTTTAAGCGACCAGTCGGACATTTTGCAGGTCAGCTCATCATGGAAGCTAATCTCAAAGGTCACCGTATCGGTGGTGTTGAAGTCTCAACCAAACATGCAGGATTTATGGTTAATGTGGCTGATGGCACTGCCCAAGATTATGAACAGTTAATTGCCCATGTGCAGGCTGTCGTGAAAGAACGAACAGGCATTGCGCTTGAGACAGAAGTACGAGTGATTGGAGAAAAGGGATAATCCTCTTGAGTGGATTAGTCCGATAGAAATAAGACAAAGTGAGGAAAACAGGCAGTGACACAACCGATTATCGCCTTTAAGAATGTCACAAAGACATTCGAGGATAGTGGCACGCAGGTGCTGAAAAATATTAATTTTGAACTAGAAGAAGGGAAGTTCTATACCCTTTTGGGGGCTTCTGGTTCAGGAAAATCAACCATACTGAACATCATTGCAGGACTTCTTGATGCGACTAGCGGTGATGTCTATCTGGATGGCAAACGGATTAACGATGTCCCAATCAACAAGCGGGATGTCCACACCGTTTTCCAAAACTATGCCCTCTTCCCCCACATGAACGTCTATGAGAATGTGGCTTTCCCACTCAAACTGAAAAAGGTGGACAAGGCTGAGATAGACCGTCGTGTGGTAGAAGCCTTGAAAATGGTACGTCTGGAGGGTTATGATAAGCGGCCTATTCAGAAATTGTCTGGCGGTCAGCGCCAGCGGGTAGCCATCGCCCGTGCCATTATCAATCAACCGCGGGTGGTGCTTCTGGATGAGCCCCTATCAGCTCTTGATTTGAAATTGCGGACGGAGATGCAGTATGAGCTCCGTGAGCTCCAGCAGCGTTTAGGCATCACCTTTGTGTTTGTCACCCATGATCAGGAAGAGGCGCTTGCCATGAGTGACTGGATTTTTATCATGAACGAAGGCGAGATTGTCCAATCAGGGACGCCAGTTGACATCTACGACGAGCCCATTAACAACTTTGTGGCAACTTTCATCGGCGAATCCAATATCTTGCCTGCTACCATGATTAAGGATTATTTGGTGGAATTTAACGGCAAGCAATTTGAAGCTGTGGACGGAGGGATGCGCCCTAATGAACCTGTTGAGGTGGTCATCCGTCCAGAGGATTTGCAGATTACCCTGCCAGAAGAGGGCAAGTTGCAGGTTAAGGTTGATACCCAGCTCTTTCGAGGGGTTCACTATGAAATTATCGCCTACGATGACCTCGGTAACGAATGGATGATTCATTCGACCAGAAAGGCCATTGTCGGAGAGGTCATTGGGCTAGACTTTGAGCCAGAAGACATCCATATCATGCGTCTCAACGAGACTGAAGAGGAGTTTGACGCTCGTATCGAGGAGTATGTCGAGGTTGAGGAGGTTGAGGACGGTCTCATCAATGCTATTGAGGAGGAACGTTATGAAGAAAACCTCTAGTTTCCTGGCTGTCCCTTACTACCTTTGGCTGGTTCTCTTTGTCGTTGCGCCTGTCGCCTTGATTTTTTGGCAGTCGCTCTTTGATGTGCAAGGGAACTTTGGACTTGCCAACTATCAGACCTTTTTCAGCAGTAACACCTATCTGCGGATGAGTTTTAATTCGGTCTTCTACGCTGGTGTCATCACCCTGATTACCCTAGTCGTCGCCTATCCTTTAGCTTATCTCTTGACCAAGATCAAGCACAAGCAACTCTGGCTCATGCTGGTTATCTTGCCGACTTGGGTTAATCTCTTGTTAAAAGCTTACGCCTTTATGGGGATTTTCGGTCAGCAAGGAGGGATTAACAGCTTTTTGAGCTTTATTGGGATTGGTCCCCAGCAGATTTTGTTTACGGATTTTTCCTTCATTTTTGTGGCTAGCTATATCGAGTTGCCCTTTATGATTTTGCCGATTTTTAACGCCCTAGACGACCTTGACCAGAACTTGGTCAATGCCAGTCGAGATCTTGGCGCTAACGAGGTGCAGACCTTTAGCAAGATCATCTTTCCCTTATCGCTTAATGGCGTCCGATCAGGGGTTCAATCAGTTTTTATCCCCAGTCTAAGCTTGTTCATGCTGACCCGCCTGATTGGTGGTAACCGAGTGATTACGCTGGGAACGGCTATTGAACAACACTTCTTGACCACGCAGAACAAGGGTATGGGTTCAACCATCGGAGTCGTTCTGATTGTGGCTATGATTTTGACCATGTGGGTGACAAAGGAGAGACGGAAATGAAAAAATTAGCAAATCTTTATCTGGGTTTAGTCTTTGTCATTCTCTATGCTCCTATTGTTTACTTGATTGTTTATTCTTTCAATGCTGGGGGGGATATGAATGCCTTTTCTGGTTTTACCTTGGAGCACTACGGTACCATGTTTGGCGACAGTCGGCTCATGTTGATTTTGGTGGAGACCTTTTTCCTGGCTTTTCTGAGTGCCCTCCTAGCGACGGTGATTGGCACCTTTGGGGCTATCACCATCTATCAGCTGCGACAGTCGTCGCAAAATGCCCTTCTGGCAGCTAATAACGTGCTCATGGTTGCGCCTGATGTCATGATTGGTGCTAGTTTTCTCTTGCTCTTTACCTTTTTAGGGTTTCAGCTGGGCATGGTCTCTGTCTTGCTGAGCCATGTGGCCTTTTCGATTCCTATCGTGGTGCTCATGGTTCTGCCGCGTCTAAAAGAAATGAATGATGACATGATTAACGCTGCCTATGACCTTGGGGCAAGCCGTTTTCAGATGATGAAAGAAGTCATGTTGCCTTATTTGACCCCAGGGATTATCGCCGGCTACTTTATGGCCTTTACTTACTCGCTGGATGATTTTGCGGTGACCTTCTTTTTGACAGGAAATGGGTTTTCGACCTTGGCTGTGGAGATTTACTCTCGGGCGCGTAAGGGGATTTCACTTGAAATCAATGCCCTGTCAACCATCGTCTTTCTCTTTAGCATCTTGCTGGTGATTGGCTACTACTTTATCTCTCAAGAGAAGGAGGACAAGCATGCGTAGATTATATGCCTTTTTAGGGGGTGTTATCGCCATCGTCGCTCTGCTATTTTCCATAAGTCTCGTGATGAAAAAGACCAATGATACAGGTGGCAATAAGCTGGTGGTCTATAACTGGGGGGACTACATCGACTCTGAGTTGTTGGAGCAGTTTACTGAAGAGACGGGCATCCAGGTGCAGTATGAGACCTTTGACAGTAATGAAGCCATGTACACCAAAATCAAGCAGGGTGGGACAACCTATGACATCGCGGTGCCGAGTGACTACATGATTGACAAGATGCGGCGCGAGGACCTTTTGGTCAAGCTGGATAAGTCTAAACTGGAGGGGCTAGAGCACATCGGTCAGGAGTTTTTGGGCAAGAGTTTCGATGAAAGTAATGACTACTCCATTCCTTATTTTTGGGGAACGGTAGGGATTATTTACAATACTAGCCTGATTGATGAGGAAATCGCTCACTGGGAGGATCTCTGGAATCCTGACTTTGAAAACAGCATTATGCTGGTGGACGGGGCGCGTGAGGTCATGGGCTTCGGGCTGAACAGCATGGGCCATAGCCTTAATTCAAAGAACATGGCTGAGCTGACAGCGGTTGCTGAGCGGCTCAACCAGCTGACGCCAAACATCAAGGCCATCGTGGCTGACGAGCTCAAGAGGTATATGATTCAGGGGGATGCGGCTATTGGCGTGACCTTTTCAGGAGAGGCCAGCGAGATGCTGGATGCCAATGAGGACTTGGTTTATGTGGTCCCAAGCGAGGGCTCAAACCTCTGGTTTGATAATCTTGTTATCCCTAAAACGGTTAAACACGAAGCAGAAGCCTATGCCTTTATCAATTTCATGTTGCGCCCAGAAGTGGCCGCCCAGAATGCGGAGTATATCGGTTACGCCACGCCAAATACCAAGGCAAAGGCGCTCTTACCTGCTGAGATTACTGAGGACGAGGCCTTTTACCCTAGTCAGGAAACCGTTGAAAAGCTAGAAGTTTACGACAACCTTGGTCAGAAATGGCTGGGCATTTATAACGATTTGTTCCTACAATTTAAGATGTATCGGAAATAGGACTATCAGCAGCAAAACCAATTTTATCTAGCTGCTGAAATTTTTTAACAGCCTAAGGTTAAGATCGAATCGAACACTTGATTAAGTTTATTAAGGGTGATCTGTTTAGAACGAGATTTGTGATGACATTGCTAGCTAGCCTTGTCGTCACCAGTTTAACCTGTAGCCCTTTCCCTAATCAAAAAAGAATAGGATTACTAAACAGCAACCGGGCAAGATGATGGTGATGGCTGACCATCATCTTGCCGGGCTGTTTTTCTGTTTGACATTTAAGGAGGGAGCTGGTACACTATTCTTAACTGGTAGTTTACTGATTAAGGAGAAGATGATGGCATCCCTCGTGCGCTGGTTTTTTTATTTGGTTAGTTCAATTGCTTTAGTTGGTTGTAGTGCTCAGTCAGATCAGAATATTGAGAAAAAAGGGTTAAAGATTGTCACTAGTTTTTACCCATGTACGCCTTGGTCAGTGAAGTATCTGGGGACATTAACGATGTTCGCATGATTAACTCAGCATCAGGTATCCACGACTTTGAGCCTTCTGTGAGTGATGTCCGAGCCATTTATGATACCGATGTTTTTATTTACCACTCCCACATTTTAGAGAGTTGGGCTGGTCGATTGGACTCCAATTTGAAAGGTTCCTCGGTTCGTGTGTTAGAGGCATCCAAAACCTTGCCACTGGAGCGGGTTGAGGGTTTAGAAAAGTTTGTTGTTAAGGAAGGGCTGGATGATAGTAGCCTCTATGATCCACATACTTGGTTAGACCCTGTCTTGGTTGGTCAGGAAGCCCTGGTCATAGCAGAGCAACTCAGTCAGGTTGATCCCAGCAATCGTCTCGTTTATGAAGAAAATGCTCAGGCTCTCAAAGATAAGGCTGATGTTCTGGCCGAGACATTCCAGCAACGGTTTGAGAGTAGCCGACAAAAAAACTTTGTTACCCAGCATACGGCGTTCTCCTATACTGCCAGACGCTTTGGTTTAAAACAACTTGGTATCACGGGCGTGTTTGCTCAAGAGCCTAGTCCTCGTCAGTTGGCAGAGATTAAAGAATTCATCACAACCTACGGGGTTAAGACGATTTTTGTTGAAAAAAGAGTTTCGGACAAATTGGCGAAATCTCTGGCAACTTCAACAGCAGTTCAATTTAAGGAGTTGAACACCTTGGAAGCAGATCCTAAGAATGATTTGACATTTTTAGAGAATTTAGAGGCTAATTTGACGATTTTAGCAGATGTTTTAGCGACGGAGGAAGAATGAAATATAATTTGTTTAAGTTTTTACCTGGTTTGCTTGCTGGTGTTGGCAGCTTGTTCTCAAGAGTCAGCTAATCATCGTGTCTCCTATGTTGAATCAACAGCAACCAGCTCAGCTATTTCCCAGGAGAAGGACAGTCAGTTAAGTCCAGAAGACGTGGCAGAAGCTGAAGGGAATCACGCAGAGCAGATTGTGGTGCAGGTGACAGATGAGGGGTATGTCACAAGTCACGGTGACCACTACCACTTTTACAATGGTAAGGTAGGCTTTGAAGCGCTGATTAGTAAAGATTTAGTACTAAATGATCCTGCCTATGTCTTAAAGCAAGAGGATATCGTTAGTGACGTAGCTGATGGGCATATCATCAAGGTTGGTGATCAGTATTACCTTTACCTAACTCAGGAAACACCAACACATGTGCGATGAGCCAAGCAGATAAATATTAGTATTTATGGTGTGCCAACTGGCACGCTTTTTTCACTTGTGTGGTATAATGTTAGTTAACTAAATAGCTATGTTAGTTGTATGAATTGAAAAGAAGGATAGAGTATGATTAAGGTAATTGCGACAGAAATCGGAGTAAGGAAATTGATACAATAGAATACAGAAAAAGCCTAGGAACTAGCTGTTTCCAAGGCTTTTTAGCTGTCCGTAGATATAGTTTCAATGCTATTAAAGATGATGCGTTTTGTTTAGACACCTTTGATTCGTGAATCGTTAAATTGTATGTTACCAAAGACAGACCACGTCGAGTGTGTAGCATTGCTCGTAAAAGTTTAGAAATCTTTGAACGAAAGGGATAATGAAAAGCCCTAATTGCAAGGCTTTTTGTCATATAGGGTGAAAAGGCACCCCTTTTCTGTACAATTTTTATAAAGTGTTTTTGTTAAGCGATAACTCGCTTAACCATAGGTGTTTGGTAATCGAGACTACCGTGAATGCGATGATGGTTCCACCAGTGGAC